>JAYENH010000166.1:0-4494 GCA_034721995.1 Bacteroidota bacterium | reverse complement strand
AGATTACATTTAAGGCTATAGAATAGAAAGCGGCAACATTCGTAACTGCTTGAGATTTCAGGGCGATATGACATGAGGGCAGGTGTAACTCAGGGGGCGGAGCTGTCCACAGGAAGGCTGGCATAAGTTATTTATGTATTTGATTATTAGAAAAACAGTTTGAAATCGTCAAGAATGTATCCCCGACCCCTGATTATGTCTTTGAGGCGTATGCTTAATAATCTACACCGGCAGCTTACAGAATTTTCTGGTATTACGGCCCCAAAGAAAATCAAATCACAGTTATCGCAATCACACCTCATCCATAACTCATGCCCTTTTTTACGCTTTAGAGCTCGGAGTACCAATAGTGAATAGTTAAGGTTTCGCCCCAAGTTCCAATAATTGACATGGATGGAGACACCAAGCTGTTAAAATTCCTCATGTCCTCATTCCCCAAGATTTTAAATAGACGTATTATGATGGATAGAAACGTATGATAAGCAATAGAAAAATTTTTATTACTGGTGGCGCAGGTTTTATCGGTTCCACACTCATAGGTCTCTTAATCGACAATAATGAGATTACCGTATATGACGATTTTCGTCGAGATGCATTGCATAACAAGCCATATGTCAACCATTCGAATTTAAACATCATTAAAGGCAACATATTAGACTCTGAATTGCTCACAAAATCAATGAATGGCACACAGCTAGTGGTTCACTGTGCAGCCATTGCGGGAATCGATACCGTTATAATAAAACCGACTGAAACAATGCGCATAAATATGATAGGCACTGCCAATGTTCTTGAAGCGGCTAAAAAATTAAATAACCTTGAACGCTTTATTGATTTCTCCACAAGTGAGGTGTTTGGTCAATCCGCTTTCCGGGCAGAAGAAAACCAAATAACACATATCGGGGCAGTTGGTGAAGCGCGTTGGATTTATGCAGTGAGTAAGCTTGCCGGTGAGCATCTCACCAAGGCGTATAATGAAGAATTTGGAATGCCGACTGTAACACTCAGACCTTTCAATATTTACGGGCCAGGGCAAGTTGGAGAAGGGGCATTGAGGGTATTCATACAAAGTGCCCTTAAAAACGAAGATATTCAAATTCATGGTCAGGGAAATCAGATAAGGGCCTGGTGTTATATTGATGATTTCATAGATGGTTTAATGCACGCAATGGTGAGGCCGGAAGCGATCGGGGAATCTTTAAATATAGGTAATGCCAGGGCTGTTATGACTATCTACGGATTAGCGCAAACGATTGTAAGGGTCCTCAAATCGTCGTCTACAATAAAGTTTACTATGAAAAATTACGCCGATGTTGAGCTTCGCGTTCCGAGCGTAAGAAAGGCAAAAGAATTAATCGGGTTCGAAGCAAAAATAGATTTAGAAGAAGGGATTCAGCGTTCAGCAGAGTTTTTCATGAAGAATACAAAATGAACAGGCATAAAATCCCCCTTGCAAAACCATCGTTCGACGGTAGAGAAGTTGAAGCGATTAAACGTGTAATTCAGGGAGGATGGGTTGTTCAAGGTCCTGAAGTGGAGGACTTTGAAAATTTAATTGCTGAAATGCACGGGGCTAGAAACTGCATTGCTGTGACTTCTGGTACTGCGGCCTTGCATATTTGTTATCTTGTACTTGGTATTGGTCCGGGGGACGCTGTATTTATGCCGAGTTTTGCTTGGCCGTCTGCAGCAAATATGGCAATGGCAGTAGGTGCACAGCCGGTTTTTGTGGATGTTCTGCCAGAAACTTACAATATTGACCCGATTGATTTGAGAATAAAAATACAACAGTGTTTGGAAAACAATATAGGAAAACCTCGTGCTGTTGTTCCGGTTCATGAGTTCGGTTTAGCCGCCGACATGAATGCGGTTACCGCAGTCGCTTGCGAATTTGGTTTGGAGGTTATCGAGGATGCAGCCTGTGCGCTGGGTGCTTACCATAAAGGTTCTCCTGTGGGGACGATTGGGAAAATGGGAATATTCAGCTTTCATCCTCGAAAAGCTATTACGACAGGTGAAGGCGGCGCAATTGTTACAAATGACGACGAACTGGCCCACGAGTGCCGGGTTTGGCGAAATCACGGCCAAAGTGTTCTGGAAGGGAAAAAAGAATTTCAATTGGCAGGAATGAATTACCGGATGACGGAAATCCAGGCGGCAATTGGGAAAGTCCAGTTGTCAAAATTTCCCGAAATTTTAAATAAACGAATGGACGTTGCGCAAAGTTATTTTGAAAAACTTAACAAAAATACTTCAATAAAATTGCCGACAAATTGCGCGGAGCATACCTGGCAAACTTTTATGGTCGTCTTAACGGATAATTGCGATCGAGACAATGTTGTCGATGCGATGTCGAAAGCTGGATTTGAATGTGGCCTCGGTTCTATAGCTGGACACTGCGCAAAAATATACCGTGAAAAATTCAACTATAAACCCGATGATTTGCCGGTATCAGAAAGGCTTTACAGCCAGGGGTTGGCTCTGCCGCTGCACACATTTCTGGCGAAGAGTGATATAGTACGGTGTGCCTTATCCCTGATTCAGGCAGTATCGGAGAAATAAAGTGCAAATTGAGTTACTATCAAAAGAAAGGTATAAGAGATACACTCAGTTGCTTTTAAAAGATGAGAGAACCGGCTTAAACAGTTTTTTGACTTTTATGAAGTTGCTGGAATGGGTCACAGCGGCTGAACCTTTTTATCTAATTGCGTTATAGGATAATGAATTTGGCTCATGGGGCTGAGTGTGTGAAACAAGAAATATCTCATATTTCGAAAACAGTATTTTCAAAGACTTAGCAAATTGAGATTTTTCTTATCACACCTTTCGCCCCATGAGCCGTGAATTTATAGGTGTACTGCCTTCATTTTTAGAACGAAATCGTAAATATGTTGATGTGCTCAATTCTCTGCCATGGTACGGCAGCAATCCGTCAAGAAAGGCAATCCCTAATGAAGGATTAAAGATAGATAAAAGGAGGGCAACGTGGTTACTAATGGAAAAGAACGGTTTGGGCGCTATTTAGAAGAGTTCCACCTTGGTGACATATATAAACACTGGCCAGGTAAGACAATAATGGAAAGTGATAACAACCTGTTTTGCCTCCTTACTCGGAATCCCCATCCTGTACATTCAGACGTTGAATACGTCAAAGCGCTCCCCCACGGAAAGATACTCGTTGTTGGAACGTTAGTAATCAGTTTAGTGGTGGGAATGAGTGTTGCCGATACCAGTGGTAAAGCAATCGCCAACCTTGAATACGAAAAGGTCACCCATGATGCACCGGTCTTCATTGGAGATACAATATACGCTGAAAGTGAAATCTCAGACGTCAGAGAGTCCACCGGCAAGCAAGACAGGGGGATTGTATCTATTACCACACGTGCATATAATCAGAACGGAAAACAGGTGCTAACCATGTCCAGAACATTTTTAGTGTTTAAGAGAGGTGCTTGAGATGAAGAGATGCAATTTTCTTTTACGAAGCATGATGTTTGTCCCTGGGCATAATGAAAAGTTACTTACAAGCGCTTCACGCTCTTTTGCAGATGCTCTTATTCTGGATATTGAAGATTCAGTAATGCCGATTTCCAATAAACAGGTTGCGCGGGATATGGTTAGGGAGAAAGTAACTTTGGGGCTTTTTAAAAATTTCAACGTGTTCCCCCGTATAAACGACAGAGAGAGCGGCCTTTGTTTAAAAGATGTTTATAATTTAACCATTGAAGGCGTGACCGGTTTTGTTTATCCTAAAGCGTTGAGAGGGGAAGATATTTATTTCTTTGATAAATTGTTGGAAACGATTGAATATGAAAAAGGATTTCCAATAGGAACTTTTAAAATCGTTCCCCTCATTGAAACCTCAGCCGCAGTCCTTAATGCTCAAGATATTTGCTTGGCATCTAATCGGGTGATTGCTATCGCTTATGGGTGTGAAGATTTCATCGCTGATTTAGAGGGAGTTCATGACCCAGAGGGTAAAAGTTTACTTGTACCACGAGCCATGATTGCTATGGCAGCTAGAGCCACTGGAGTTATTCCGATAGATACGGTTCATGTCAACCTACATGACTTAGAACATCTTGAGGAGAATGTTAAATTAGCCAAGACGTTGGGATTTGAGGGAATGTTAGTTCTTCATCCTAAAGAGTTGCCAATCGTGCATAAGTATTTCACGCCAAGTGAAAAAGAGGTTGAAGATGCCAGTGACATGTTGCGGTTATCTACGGAGGCGGAAAAAATGGGTAAGGGAGTAGCTGTTTTTAATGGGAAATTTGTTGGCCCACCTATGGTGATTGCTGCCAAGAAAATTCTTAAAAAGAATAACCAGATTAAGCAAAAGCTGAAACCTAAAAGGGGATAAGTTTAGGAGGTTTATTAGTGTCCAAGAAAGTAATTATTATTGGCGCAGCTGGTAATGGAACGGTTATTAGCTCTGCTGTGGAAGATATTATGCGCGATAGCAAAGAGTGGGAGCTTTTAGGTTTTCTGAAT
>JAYENH010000165.1:0-4495 GCA_034721995.1 Bacteroidota bacterium | reverse complement strand
TGAGAGATGGAGAGACTGAGAGACTGAGAGACTGAGAGAGGGAGAGACTGAGAGAGGGAGAGACTGAGAGAGCGAGAGAGCGATGAGGCGAGAGAGTGAGGGAGAGACTGAGAGAGGGAGAGACTGAGAGAGTTGAATTTCTAAATTGTTAAATTGTTAAATTGTTGATTGAACCCAGAACCTCTGAACCTTGAACCTTTCAGCCTTTCAACCTTGAACCTTTGAACTTTGAACTTTGAACTTTGAACTTTGAACCTCTAAACCTTTATTATGAGATTTTTCTTTGGATTTATTTTACTGTTTATTTTTTCTGAAAGTATTGGCCAAAAATCAGGTGTCGAGGGGCAGGTTACCGATTTTAGCAGTGGGGAGGCATTAATCGGCGTGCATGTTTTTTACGACGAAACCCAGGGTACTGCTACCGATATTGTTGGGAATTTCAAACTTGACCTGCCACCTGGAAAGTATAAATTACGAATAAGTTATCTTGGTTACGATGAGAAAATTATTGATGTAGAAATAAAAGAAAATGAAATATCGAAGCTTCAAATAAAACTTAAACCATCGACAACATTACTTGATGCGGTTGTGGTTACTGCCGGGCGTTTCGAGCAAAAACTATCCGAAGTTACTGTTTCGATGGAAGTGATAAAGCCCAAATTTATCGAAAAACTTAATGTAAATTCGTTAGATGCAGCCCTGAACACAGTTCCCGGATTAACAATTTCTGATGGGCAGGCAAATATCCGGGGCGGCAATGGCTGGAGCTATGGAGTGGGCAGCCGGGTTTTAGTAATGATCGATGATATGCCAATACTTAGCCCCGATGCCGGCGATGCCAAATTCGAATTCATTAATATGGATAACATTGCCCAAATAGAAATCATTAAGGGAGCATCATCTGCACTGTATGGGTCATCAGCTTTAAACGGAGTAATAAATATCCGTACAGCATGGCCCTCGAAACCATCAGAAACAAAACTTAACATTTCAACCGGGCTTTATCTTTCGCCAAAAAGGGAAGAATTGAAATGGTGGGGAGATGAAATGCCGTTTTACCACTCAACAGGGTTTAATCATTCAGGAATAAAGGGAAATCTTGATTATGTTTTCGGAGGAAATTATTTTCACGATTCAGGCTACCGTACCGATAATTTTGAGAAAAGGTACAAGTTTAACACTGGTTTCCGCTATCGCGATAAAAAAATCCACGGATTGGCTTATGGCGTTAACAGCAGTTTTATGAACATCGACAAAATAGATTTCCTGATGTGGAAAAATGCTGCCGAAGGGGCTTATATCCACGACCCCGGTGCTGTTTCCCCATCTAAAGGCTATCGCTTGAATATCGATCCTTTTATTACTTTTTATCGAAACGAATCGAGCAAACATTCTCTCAGGTCGCGTTTCTATCGTGTTGTGAACGACATTGATGGTGAGAACATGGACAACCGTGGCGACCAGTTTTTTACGGAATACCAGTTTCATCAGAAAATAAAGGATAATTCTTCATTTACAATAGGGGCTTCTTCCTTACAAGTTAAAACTATAGCAGAGTTATATGGCAACCACACAAGCTCGAATTATGCCGTTTTTGCTCAATTTGACACAAGGTTTTTTAACAGGCTTTCGGTTTCGCTTGGTGGCCGGTGGGAAAATTTTCGTTTGGATGATGACTCGGGATCAAGCAAACCACTTTTTAGATCGGGATTAAATTATCAGCTTGCAAAATTCACTTTCATCAGGACAAGTTATGGGCAGGGTTACCGTTTCCCAACTATTGCCGAAAAATACACTTACACTATCCTTAGTGGTCTTCAAATTTTACCTAACCCAAACCTGAAATCTGAAACAGGTTGGAGTACCGAAATTGGAATAAAACAGGGGATAAAAATCGGCAACTGGAAAGGCTATGTCGACATTGCAGCCTTCGTTACCGAATACAAAAACATGATGGAATTTAGCTTTGGCGTGTACGATTCCATAACATACCTGCCTATTTATGATATTTCCCAATATGGTTCTAATCCTGTTGGTTTTCAATCGAGAAATGTTGGACAGGCAAGGATTTCTGGACTTGAGTTTTCGTTGAACGGCACGGGATCGATAGGCATTTTTGATATTGATTTTTTAGGCGGATATACTTATATGATCCCTATTGATTTGAACAGCGATTCGATTTATCGTTCGACAAAGACTAACAGTGACAATTTCCTAAAGTATCGTTTTTCGCACTCGGCAAAAGCCGATCTTGAAATTGGATATGAAAAGTTATCTTGTGGAATCTCATGGCTTTACGTGAGCCATATAAGAAATATTGATAAGTATTTCGAGTGGGGTATTATTTTGCCCGGCCTAAAAGATTATCGCGACGAACATAACAATGGATTTCATAGTTTTGATTTACGTTTAGGCTACGACATATCAAATAATTTCGGAATAAGCATCTACCTGAAAAATGCCATGAATGCTGAATATTTGGTACGCCCCGGCGATATTGCCGCTCCCCGGAATATTTCATTAAAAGTGGAACTCAGGAATTAGGTCTTAACCTCTTCGCAATAAACCATCTCCCAAGCATTAAATACTATAATCAGCTTTCTTATTTCTACACTGCCGTAAGGTGGAAATTGCATCATTTTTTTCAGATTGTCATCGTTAGAATATTTTGCAAGCTGATCTTGCGATTCTTTAATCTTTTTATTTTTCAATGCCTCGGTGTATTCACTTCTTGCTATATATTTTAGTTCGATAAGATAGCCAAATTTAGCATCCGGATAATTATAGAAAAATGGTTTTAAAACTAAATCGGCGTATCCTTTGTTTGCTTCCTCTTCGGTAAGTGCTGTGTATGTGTCAACAATATTTATATATGCCATAAAAAATGTTTGGATTACTTTTTCGCCTTCGATAAAATCACGGATTTTTGTCTGCTTATTTATTTCATCGGCAATAAATGTAAAAAGCTCTTTCCACTCGCCAACATAAGCCATATTGCTAATAAGTTTATCTAACTTAAAAACATTTACTTTAAATGTGCCAACATCTTCATAAGCTCCACGAATGTAACTATACATCAATTGTCGAATGGTGTTGTTTGGTATAGAAAAATATGGTTTGCCACGTAATGTCCCGTCAAGACTTAATAAACCGAAAAAATACAATAACGAAACGAAATTCTCCTGCTTTGTAAGTTCTTCATAAGGAAAACTTTTTACTATACGTGAGGCTATTCCGCCATTGGCTATTATATCTTTTAAAATATTGAAATTCCCATTTAATTTGTTTCCTATTGTCATTAAATGTCTGAGCTTACCATAATCAATCCGTACGTTTTCGTCGATTAAATATCTTGGAGGTTTTGATGCCCAATTTGCCTCTTTCATGTAATACAAAACCATATCGGTATTATACATTTTTGTAGTGCCATCTTCAGAAAAAATATAATTATTATACCATTCCGACATTATTTGTTTTGTTTCTGCTTTATCGAACTTAAAAACGCCTTCACCGGTATAGTAATCAATTATTTCATCAACATCTTTCTCTGTAAATCCAAGTGCTTCGTTCATGTTTTCGTTAAGGCTTATATTGTTGCCAATATTAAAACCACTTGTTACATCGTCCATAGTTATTGGCGATACCCCGGTTATAAACATTCTGTCGAGCCCCGAGCCTCTTCCACTTGCCCCGCCTTTTAATATATTAAAGAAGTATCGAAAGAAACCTTCGCCATGCGTAAGTTTCTGATACTCATGTTGTCCATGTCGTGAGATAATAGTATTTGCAAAATTATCGTATTCGTCTATAAAGAGATATATTTTGTGTTCGTTACCTTTTAATGAAATAAGTATTTCGTTCAATTTATCGGCCGGCAGTTTTTTCTCCGAAACCCGTTTAGTTATATCATTGCCAATATAATTTGAATATGTCCTTAAAAAATAAGCTATTTCGGAATTGCAATATGTCGTAAACGAATCCTCAACTTTGTTAATATCAGGATTAACAAGCGAAAAATTGAAATACAGAATCATATATGAATTATGTATTGCAGTAGGATTTTTTAAAACCCATGTATTACGAAACAATTCCTGAAATCTTTCTTTTAGGCTTATATCATAATATGCTTGTAACATTGTTAAAAAAAGCGTTTTCCCAAACCTACGCGGACGAATCAAGAAATTATATCTTGTTTTTTCTACTTCGGAAATAAACATTGTTTTATCAACATAATACTCGTTTTTCAATTGAACCGATTCAAAATCGCCAACTCCGTAGGGTATGTTTCTTGTTTTTTTCATCATTTAAAATCTGGTATCATTGATTATAGTTTTCAGGTTTCGAGTTAATGATTGAATTCTTTAACATTTAACCTCTTCGCAATAAACCATCTCCCAAGCATTAAATACTATAATCAGCTTTCTTATTTCTACACTGCCGTAAGGTGGAAATTGCATCATTTTTTTCAGATTGTCATCGTTAGAATATTTTGCAA
>JAYENH010000164.1:0-4508 GCA_034721995.1 Bacteroidota bacterium | reverse complement strand
CATCAATTTTTTTTATTTTGATCTTGCTTTTTTCATTTGCCTTCAGGATTGATTCGATAAGTCCCGATGTTGTTTTTCCAAAAGGAATTTCACGAATAATAAGGGTTTTATTGTCTAATTTTTCGATACGCCCCCGTACTTTAATGTTTCCTCCTCGTAAACCATCGTTGTATTTTGCAACATCCATCATCCCTCCTGTTGGGAAATCGGGGAATAATTCAAATTCCTCTCCTTTCAAATGTGCAATCGAAGCATCTATCAATTCGATAAAATTATGTGGCAGCACTTTGGATGCCAGGCCAACAGCAATTCCTTCAACGCCTTGTACCAGGAGTAATGGGAATTTCACGGGCAAGGTTATTGGTTCTTTGTTGCGTCCGTCATAGGTCAATTTCCACTCGGTAGTTTTTGGGTTAAATATAACCTCGCTCGCAAATTTCGACAGGCGGGCTTCGATATATCTCGGGGCAGCAGCTCTATCGCCGGTAAGAATGTTTCCCCAGTTTCCCTGTGTATCAATTAGCAAATCTTTTTGTCCGAGCTGTACCAGGGCATCACCAATTGAAGCATCGCCATGAGGGTGAAATTGCATAGTGTGCCCAATCAGGTTGGCAACTTTATTATAGCGGCCATCATCCAAACGTTTCATCGAGTGCATAATGCGGCGGTGTACCGGTTTTAGGCCATCGTCGATATGTGGCACAGCGCGCTCAAGAATTACATATGATGCATAATCAAGAAACCAGTCTTTGTACATCCCGGACAGGTGTACAACTTTATGATGCCCCACCGATTGAGGGTTTGTTTTTTCTTTGCTTTCATCCTTGCGGTTATTCTCCTGATCCTCTATAGATTCTTTGTCTTTGTCCATTGCGTTTGTCCCAATATTATTCAAATATGTAACTTGCAAATATAATGAATATCGACCTTAGGGATATGGGCTGTTGATAAGTCAATTTATTATTTTCATTTTATTGTTGATTATTGGGTATTAAATGTGTGTGCCACAAATATTTTGTTAGGTGAAGTTTGTCGTATGATTCATTAAAACTGACTTTGCAGTGGAAGTTAAATTGAATTTTGCTTGTTGTAGAAAAGTTTTTTTCATGCCCTGTTTTTTGCTAATCAGAAATAATAAAACTTTTACGCCCAACTTATCCTATACTTCCTTACTTCTTTGTCGAGACCCTTGGCATTGCCCGAAACCGTATCTAATAAATGATAGAAATCTTTGCCATGGTTTTTATGTACGGTATGACATAATTCGTGAAGTAATATATAATCAATCAGGTGAAAAGGCAGGGTCATAATATGTATACTCAGGTTAATATTGTTTTTTCCGGAGCAGCTACCCCACCTGCTTTTAATATTTTTAATCCTCAGTTGCTTATAATCAAAGCCATGTTTATCGGCCAAAGTTGCCAAACGACCGGGTATGTAATATTGAGCCTCTTTTCGTAAAATTTTTACAATAATAGATTTGAATGTTGCCTGCAAATGTGGATTATCAATTGCAATTGAGGAAGGATACAAAACACTTACTTCGCGATTTTCAATTTTTGCATTAAATACTTTTTGCTGATGTGCAAGGAAATGAAAAGTATGATAATGAGTTTTAAATTCCTTTGTTGGATCGAATTGATAACTTTTACTAACTGCATCCATCTTTTCGCGATTGTCGAGAATCCATTGTTTTCTTTCTACAACAAAAGCCTTCACTTTATTGATATTTGTGAAAGGAGGAAAAGAAACCCGTGCTATCTCGCCAGGCCGCAATCTTAGATTAATACGTTTTGCACGTGGGGTTTTCACAAACTGTACATTGCCAATTCCATTAATATGTTCGACAAACTCCTGTTTCATTTTTGGCAAAAATAAGAAAATAAGATGTGAGTATCAGGAATTGCGCACATAGAGATAAAAATAACTCCCTACTAAATCAGATAACAAGCAATTTGAACAATTCCATCCGAGCAAGAGCGAAAGTTTTTACACTGATCACCTGATCCCCTGTCTTCTGACTTCTGACTTTCGTCTTCCATCTTTTTTATTTCTTTAAGCTCTCCAAATCAAATTGAATAATAATTTTCATACTTTTGTTTCAACACAAAAAGGATGTAATTTTTGAATAGCTTTGGCAAACAGCTTGATGAAACATGGAGAAGATAATAGATGCAATAGACAGGAAATTACTAAAATCGGAGCTTAGCAATGAAAAACTGATTCGTAATACCCAGAGGAGTAACAATCAGATATTTTCTATTACTTACCACAATTCTCCGAATGTGATGTTGGAGATTGGTAGGCTTCGCGAAATCTCATATCGGCAAACCAAAAGCGGCACAGGTAAAAAATGCGATATTGATTCGCTCGATACGGCGGAAAAAGTATATAACCAACTAATTGTATGGGATCCCAATGCCGAAGAGATAATTGGCGGCTACCGATATATAATTTGCCGCAATGCAGCCCTTGACGAAAACAAAGTCCCACAAATTGGTACAGCTCGCTTATTCAATTTTTCAGAAAATTTCATCGAAAATTTCATCCCATATACCATAGAATTGGGACGCTCTTTTGTTCAACCCCAGTACCAGTCGACAAAAAATATACGGAAATCGCTATATGCCCTTGATAATTTATGGGACGGGCTGGGCGCATTGGTTGTGATATATCCTGAAATGAAATATTTTCTCGGACAAGTTTCTATTTATACCCACATAAATAAGTTGGCTCGCGACTTAATAGTATTTTTCCTTCGGAAGTATTTTCCCGATAACGACAAACTGGTCGAAGCCATTAATCCTGTCAGTCTTCATAATAAAGAAGAAAAGATAGCAGCATATTTTACCGGAAAAGATTTAAAATCAAACATGTCGATCCTCTCGCACGAAGTAAGGGCATTAAAAGAACGAGTACCACCTCTTATAAATACCTACATAAATACATCGCCCAGTATGAAAACTTTTGGCACGGTGCATAATCCGTTTTTCGACAATATGGAAGATACCGGCATTTTAATATCAATAAAAGATATTTATGAGTCGAAAAAAGATAGGTATATAAAAACATTTCGTAACAGTTATTAATCCATGTCCAGCAACGCAAAAATATTGAAACTTGAATATTGCCATGATTTAATCAATGATGAAATAGAAAATAGTCTGGCAATTTCTAACAAACAGCCACAAAATCTTTATGCCCCAATCAGCTATATATTGTCGATTGGAGGGAAAAGGATAAGGCCCTCGCTGGTTTTGTTAGCTTGTAATCTTTTTTCTGATGATATAAAACATGCCATAAAACCTGCCCTGGCATTAGAGGTTTTTCATAATTTCACTCTTTTGCACGACGACATAATGGACAAAGCCTCAAAACGTCGCGGCAAACAAACCGTACATGAAAAGTGGAGCGAAAATATTGCAATCCTCTCGGGCGATGCCATGTCGATAATGGCTTACGAACTACTGCAACAAACCAAAGCGGAGTTCCTTCCTGAAATACTCAGGGTTTTTAACCAGACCGCCCTCGAAGTTTGCGATGGACAACAATACGATATGGACTACGAAGACAGCCAGGATATTGCTATCGATGATTACCTTAACATGATAAGATTGAAAACCTCGGTGCTTATTGCCGGGAGTCTGAAAATCGGGGCCATACTGGGAGGTGCCGGCAAAAATGATTCAGACCTGATGTACGATTTTGGCCTGAACCTGGGCCTTTCGTTCCAACTCCGCGACGACTACTTAGATGTTTTTGGCGATGAGGAAACCTTTGGGAAAAACATTGGGGGAGATATTGTTGCAAATAAAAAAACATACCTTTTGCTGAAAGCCTTCGAACTTGCCAACGAAATGCAAAAACAAAAACTTTCCAGGTTATTATCGACAATTACATTCGATAGGGAAGAAAAAATTTCATCTGTAAAAAAAATATATTCCAATTTACAAGTAGCCGATCATCTGAAAATAAAAATGGAAGACTACTATAAAAAAAGCCTTGCGGCATTTGATGCAGTAAATATTGACCCATCAAAAAAAGAAGAATTAAAAAAGTTCGCTGCTAATTTGATGAAACGTGATAAGTAGGCAGTCTTCAGTAGGCAGTTTTCATTAAGTGTCAGAACTCCTGATCCTTGATCACATTATCAACCAATTATCCCTGTTTGTTCGCAAATTGAAATTGTTTTGGTTAATTGACAAAATATTTTTAATTTTGACAATAATTTAAGAAAATCGTTAACGGGTTCTGCGATTTTTTTTAAATCAAAAGAAATAAATTTTTTATAGAACCCACCTAATTCAATTGAATTAATAAATAATCAGAGATATATTGCCGCAAAACTTAAGTAATTATATAACAAAAAAAATATTATGAAGACATTATCTGTTTTATCAAGGACTTTTATCCAAAAAAGTATTTTACCTTATTTTATTCTAATCATGTTCACATTGCAATTAAATGCACAAGACCCATGTGCAGCTCCTGAAATTATTAGTGGATCA
>JAYENH010000163.1:0-4521 GCA_034721995.1 Bacteroidota bacterium | reverse complement strand
AAAGGTGATTATTAGCGGCCGATATTTCCGTGGCGGAATTACCGATTTGTCCGATGCCATTAAGTTAGACGAAAAATCGCAAGCCACAGTCCGCATTGCATATAAAATAATGCCATTTCTGGTGGCCGGTGTCGATTACAAATGGTCGTTCATCCCAAACGAGGAAGGAAACTTAGAAATCAACAAGCAAATTATGCCTTATGTTGGGCTGCATTTTCCGTTGAACTATTGATATGATTTTTGCAACGATATTAAGGAATACATAAGGCAGCTAAAGCTGCAAATAAAAATTAGAACACAACCTGCCCCGATTATTTCGGGGGATGACACAGATTGAAAGGATTTACACGGATTTTTAAACACGCTTAATCCTAAAAATTTTGGAAAAGCTTTACAAGAATAAAATGCACGGGACATGACCGAAAAAGAAAAATTCAAAAAAAAGATAATCGAAATTACAGGGAGCAAAAACAATATCCCCGGCATATACAATTATTGCGACCGGTGGTGCGAGCATTGCAACATGACACAGTATTGTTCAAATTTTCAGCTTGGTAAAGAAATGGGCTGGGATGGAGAGAAAAACGATTTGGAAAACGAAAAATTCTGGAACCGCTTGTCGATGGTTTTCGAAGCTACTTTTGAGATGGTGTCTGAATCGGCAAAGGAAAAAGGGATCGACCTAAATAATTTGCCGGATGTAGAGCGGCTTAAACACATCGACAGTGAGGTTGAAACCATATCGCATGATTACAGCCACAAAATAATTAAGTGGTTAGATGAAAACTCGGATGCCATTAGCCAAAAAGCAGAACAAATTGCAATTGTAAGCAAAGACAAGCTTGTTCAATTTACCGATGCCATAGAAGTAATCCAATGGTACAGCATATTTATTTCGACAAAAATACACCGTGCACATTTCGAATTAGACAACCGCGACGAAGATTTTCCCGACGACAACCAGGGCACGGCAAAAATTGCCCTAATAGCTATTTCACGTAGTATCCAGTCTTTTACCTATATTTATAATAATTGGCACGAAAAAGAAGACGAAATATTGGAGTTTCTTTCAACCCTATCAAAAACAAAAAGGATAATGCTCAGTAAATTTCCTGATGCTATGGATTTTAAAAGGCCGGGATTTGATGACTAATAAAAGATTATAAACCGTAAAGTTGTCAGTCAAGGGATTGTACCAGATTTCATGGCTGCCTTTTCCTTTTCTTTCAAGAATAAGCCCAGGCTTGACAAGTTTTTTCCTAACCTGGTAATACTTAAACCCTGATAAGCGACCCATCTTTTTTGGCATTGAATATTAAAGGATAATGAAAAGTCTCGGGGACAGTTTTTATTGTTTTGCTTACCTAAACATTGATTTGTCAGGTGGATACTTCAATTAAACAATCCAATAACTAATGACCACTGCCCAATAACTAATCATCTTTCTTTCCCCATGCCTGATCAGGATCGTGCGAATATCGTTTTCCTGCCCCCATGCCCGAAAGTTCCCATTTCGATGTTGTTTTTACTTCATACTCTTTTTCCAATCGCTCGCCAATAGGTTTGATTAAATCTTTGCTGTCGTACTTTGGGTTTTTAATAGTTGGTGCAATAGGGTAAGCGTTCATCTTTTCGGCAGGGTAAGGTTCGAGCATTGCAGTAACATCGCTAAGTGGCAGGTTCATACGCAGCCATTTTTTTTCGTATTGCCGTGGCAGGATTACCGGCGATCGATGGTGCGGAATTTTTTGCAGTAATTGATTTGCAACTGTTGTGATAATTGCAAATGAATGTATATACTCTTCTGTTTCGGGGTTTTGCCATGTGTCCCAAATTCCGGCAAAGGCAAATGGCCTTTCTTTTTCGCGCAGATATACAAGAAATGGTTTGCTGAGTTTTTCTTTGGTAGTACCTTCGATAAAAGCATCGGCAAGCACAAGGCAGCGTTGCGAGCGGATAGGCTTGCGAAAAGCAGGTTTTTTTATGATTCCACGCGCGCCGGTATAATCCGGGTCATTTTCTTTATTGTGATCGCCTTCGGTACGTGCATTTATGAACATCATGTTTTTTTTCGACCAAAAGGGAGTTAAGCCAAAACGCAAAAGTTGTACTTTTTGTTGATTATTGTCGGTAATTACAGCCGCCATTTTACCCGGCGAAATATTATACCCCGGTTTATAATCGACATTCTCATCAAAAGTAACATTAAAACGCTTTTCGATAATCTCTTTCTTCTGAACTAAAATATATCTTCCACACATATCGCCCGGTTTTACAATTTGAAATATCAAAAATACAATTATTAAAATATAATGTGGAATGCACAATATCCAGTACCTGGAACTAGAAAGAAATTAAAAAAGACCGGTATAAACCGGTCTTTTCTCGTTTTAGTTTTTTCTAAAAATCATCACTCAACTAATTAACTATTTACTCATTTCAACAAAATGCTTATAAAAATGAACAATAGTTTCGATGCCTTTATAAAAATTGAATAAAGGATAATTCTCATTAGGTGAATGTATTGCATTCGATTCTAAGCCAAAGCCCATTAAAATAGACTTAATACCAAGCACTTGCTCAAAAGTCGAAATAATAGGAATACTGCCACCGCTGCGAACAGGAACTGGTTTTTTTCCAAAAGTATCGGTATAAGCTTTATCGGCTGCTTTGTAGGCAACCATATCGGTTGGCGAAACATATCCCTGTCCACCATGTAATGCTTCTACTTCTACTTTTACCGATTTAGGGGCAATTGATTCAAAATACTTACTGAACAATTCAGCAATTTTATGATGATCCTGATTTGGTACAAGGCGCATAGATATTTTGGCCTGTGCAATTGAAGGTAATACAGTTTTTGCTCCTTCACCCGTGTAACCGCTCCAAATCCCGTTTACATCGAGAGCAGGACGGATTCCGGTACGCTCGCCCGAAGAATATCCTTTTTCGCCTGCAACTTCTTCAACATCAATAGCCTTTTTATACTCATCAACACTGAAAGGTGCTTTTGCCATTTCGGCACGTTCTTCAGGAGAAACAACAAGCACATCGTCGTAAAATCCGGGAATTGTGATATGGCCATCATTGTCGGTCATTCCGGCAATCATTTTTGCCAGAATATTTGCCGGGTTCGCCACTGCACCACCAAACAATCCTGAGTGAAGGTCGCGGTTTGGCCCGGTAACTTTCACTTGCATAAAAGCAAGGCCACGCAATCCGGTTGTAATAGATGGGATATCCTGTGCAATCATTCCGGTATCGGAAACAAGGATAATATCTGCCTTTAGCATTTCTTTGTTGTCGGCACACCATTTTCCCAGGCTTGGCGAGCCAATTTCCTCTTCACCCTCGATCATGAATTTTACATTACAAGGCAGGTTTCCGGTTTTTACCATCAGCTCGAAAGCTTTTGCGTGCATAAAAGCCTGGCCTTTATCATCGTCGGCACCACGGGCATAAATTTTCCCATCGCGTATTTCCGGCTCAAAAGGCGGGCTGTCCCACAAATTGAGCGGATCAACAGGCATTACATCGTAATGACCATAAACCAATACTGTTGGCAACTTCGGATCGATTAATTTTTCGCCATAAACAACAGGGTTACCTTCCGAGGGCATTACTTCTGCTTTGTCGGCACCAGCATCGAGAATAGCTTTTTTCCAATACTCGGCTGTCTTTACCATGTCGCCCTTGTTTTCCTTCAATGAGCTAATCGAAGGAATCCTGATAAGATCAAATAGTTCGTTTAAAAATCTGTCTTTGTGTTCTTCAATGTAATTCTTTACAAATTCCATGTTTTGTTAATTTTAGTTATTAAACTTTAGTTATGTATGCAGTAGAAAAATACAGGAAAAGTCTTATCCCTATAATCTGGTAATATTTGTTGGCACTGGCATACAAGCCCATGCCAACACCAATATCATAAAATATTTTTTGTACATATCGTGCCTCGCCATAAATTCCCGGCACATTAAAAGCCCTGTATTTTTTTGTTTCGTACACGGCATTTGCTGTGATTAAACTCTCGGAATGATCAAAAACATAACCCAAGGCATAGCTTGGGCCAATATAAGCGTATAAGTTACGTTTCAGGTTTTCAGATCGCAAGCCATAACCGGCATGAAACTCAAAGCATCGTTGACCACTACGAACAGTAATAAACTCATCGCCATCGTAATGGAAACCTAAAGCGAAATAATGTTTTTTCCACCGACTGTTTAAATCGACACTGAAATTTTTTTGTTGTTTGTCGAAAGCAGGAAAATACCCGATGCCGCTGCCAATTGTAAACCAGGAGCTACCAGTTTTGTATAGTTTGTTTTGATAGATAAAATCTGGAAGATTTTCTTCCTGAGCAACACCACTAAAGGATATGCCTAACAAAATCAGAATGATAAAAACCTTATATCGATCCATAAATGCTGCTCGTTAAAAATCAGGCAATATTAGTAATTAAGAAGCAAACGGTGAAAAAAAAATGAGGGAGAGAGGGAGAGAGGGAGCGAGGGAGAGAGGGAG
>JAYENH010000162.1:0-4530 GCA_034721995.1 Bacteroidota bacterium | reverse complement strand
TCCATTTTATTTATGGTTCGCAGGTTCATCAAATCCCACATAGAGATATTGCTGAACAAACTCTCCTTCCCTTGGTGTTCCTGCGAATCTGTTCTTTTAACTTATAGTAAACAAAAAATAAATTTATGAATATCCCTAATCCCAATATGATTCGCAGGTTCGTCAAATCCCACATAGAGATATTGCTGAATCACTTCTCCCTCCTTTGATGGTCCTGTGAATCACTTTTTTTTAACCTTTATATAACAACGTGCAAAATCAACTTTAATAATATATGGTTCGCAGGTTCATCTGAATCCACATTGATATTGCTTTATCACTTCTCCCTCTTGATGTTCCTGCGAATCTCCTTTTTTTTTAGGAAAGTTCTTTCTAATAGACAAATATTATCAGGATTAATATTGATCCGTAGGTTCGTCAAAATCTTTATTGATATTGCTTTATCATTCCATCCTTTTTTGATGCTCCTGCGGATCTTTTAAAACAGTAAGTTCTTTCTCATAATAATTGTAGATCCGTAGGTTCGTCAATATCTTCACTGATATTGCTTTATCACTCATCCTTTTTGTTGATGTTCCTGCGGATCTTTTTTAATTTAAGTAATTAAGGAAAAAATAATAATTTTGGCATTGTATTACTTATATAAAAAAATACATGTAATGGATAAGTTTTCTTTTCTTGGAAATAGCGAAATTGAGACAATTGAAAAACAATATCAGAGCTTTCTTAAAAATCCAGAATTGGTTGAAGATGATTGGAAAAACTTCTTTTTAGGATTTGAATTTGCACGAAAGAATTACAATCTTGACGCAATTGAAGTGCCCGCAACAATTGATAAAGAATTCAAAATAATAAATTACATAAATGCTTACAGAAAGCGTGGCCATTTATTTACCAAAACAAATCCTGTACGTACCCGAAGAAAATACTTTCCAACGCTCGATCTTGAGAACTATGATTTGAACGAATCAGATCTTAACAAAGAATTTCATGCAGGAAAAGAAATTGGCCTTGGTACAACCACCCTGCAAAACATAAGAAAACACCTCGACCAAACTTATTGCCGCAGCATAGGTGTTGAATATCTGTTTATCAGAGAAGAAAATGTTGTTAGCTGGCTTCAGAACAAAATGGAGACTGTAAAAAACACGTCAGTTTTTTCGGTCGATGAAAAGAAACGAATTTATTCATACTTAAAACAAGCGGTTGGTTTCGAGAAATTTATCCATAAAAAATTCGTCGGGCAAAAACGTTTCTCGCTCGAAGGAGCCGAAGGATTAATCCCCGCTCTGGGCCATATAATCGAAAAAGGGGCAGAGCAGGGCATCGAAGAGTTTAACATTGGTATGTCGCATCGCGGAAGGCTTAATGTTTTAGCAAATATCCTTAAAAAACCATACGCGAATATTTTTAAGGAATTTACAGGAAATGCTTATGAAGAAGGAATTTCGCTTGGCGATGTTAAATATCACTTGGGTTATAGCAATATAATTGAAACCCCGGAAGGAAAAAAAGTGCGAATTAACCTGGCTCCCAATCCATCCCACCTCGAAACAGTTAATGCTGTAATACAGGGGATTTCCCACTCAAGGATCAAGCACAAATACAATGGCGATTTCAAAAAAATAGCTCCTATTGTTATCCATGGCGATGCAGCCATTGCAACACAGGGAATTGTTTACGAAGTAGCGCAGATGTCGCAACTCGAAGGATATAAAACCGGAGGCACAATTCATCTTGTTGTTAATAATCAGGTTGGCTTTACAACAAATTATCTTGATGGCCGCTCAAGCACGTATTGTACCGACATTGCCAAAGTTATTAAATCACCTGTTTTTCATGTAAATGGCGATGATGTTGAGGCTCTTGCTTATGTAATTCAACTGGCAATGGAATTCAGGCAACGTTTCCACCGCAATGTTTATATTGATATTTTATGCTACCGAAAATATGGACACAACGAAGGAGATGAGCCACGTTTTACACAGCCAATACTCTATAAAGCAATTGCAAAACATCCTACCCCACGCGATATTTATGCAAACCAGCTTGTTAAGGACAGTGTTTACACCAAAGAAGAAATAAAGCAAATCGGAATAGAATATGATCAATTATTAGAATCTAAATTAGAAGATTCAAAAAAGATTGAAAAAGTTCAGGTTCATCGTTTCTTAAGCGAAGAATGGCATAGGTTTAAATTTGCCGACACAGTTGATGTGCATAAAAAATGGGAAACTGCCATTGATAAAGAAAAGCTGATTGAATTAACCGATAAAATCAACTTAATCCCCAAAGACAAAAACATTTTTAACAAGGTAAAAAGAGTTGTATCCCACAGGATTAAAATGGTTAAGGAGGATCGCCTGGATTGGGCACTTGGCGAACTGCTCGCTTATTCCAGCCTTGCTGTCGAAGGTCATCCAGTACGATTGAGCGGGCAGGACTCAGAACGTGGCACTTTCTCTCATCGCCATGCTACATGGATAATGGAAGATACCGACCAAAAACACTATCCACTTGCAAATATCAGTTCCGGTCAGGCCGACATAAAAGTCTATAATTCATTGCTTTCGGAATATGGAGTATTAGGTTTTGAATATGGATATGCCTTAGCTTTGCCTGAAGGGCTTACCATTTGGGAAGCACAATTTGGCGATTTTCATAATGTTGCCCAGGTAATAATAGACCAATACATTAGCTCTGCCGAAGATAAATGGGGTTTGATGAACGGGCTTGTTTTATTTTTGCCACATGGATACGAAGGTCAGGGGCCGGAACATTCAAGTGCACGTTTAGAGAGGTTTTTATCACTTTGTGCCGGAAACAATATGCAGATTGCAAATTGTACAACACCGGCAAATCTTTTCCATTTATTGCGCCGACAGATTAAACGAGATTTTCAAATCCCTCTCATCATTTTCACTCCCAAGAGTTTATTGAGGCATCCTAAATGTGTATCATCTGTTTCTGAATTTACAGACGGAGGATTTAGGGAAATTATTGATGATGACAATGTGAATATTGATTCGGTTACCCGTTTGGTTTTTTGTTCAGGAAAGATATATTACGATCTGCTTGCAAAAAAAGAGGAATACAATGCCAAAGACATAGCAATTGTAAGACTTGAGCAATTAAACCCTTTTCCAAAGAAAGAAATAGAGAAAATTATCTCAAAGTATCCAAACACAATGCTACGCCTTTGGGTACAGGAAGAACCGGAAAATATGGGAGCATGGGATTTTTTCAGAAAGCAACTTCCTGAATTTGAAATTGAACCGGTTACACGAATTGCAAGTGGTAGTACCGCCGTAGGGCTTCACGAATTGCACGATATTGGTCAAAAAGAAATTATTGATAAAGTATTTCGCCGCTGCGATTGCAAATTAAAAAACATTTATTGCGGATTGCAGTGTATGGTTGGCAAATCGCGAGAAGATATTATGAAACAACATCGTTACATTTTCGATAACAAATAACATTGTTATTGTTGAAAAAGACATAAAGAGCAGGATTGAATTAAAAAAATAAAATATGATTGTCGAGATAATAATACCAAGCCCGGGAGAATCTATTAATGAAGTTGAAATTGCCAACTGGTTAGTTGAAAATGGAGATATTGTTGAAAAAGATCAGGAAATTGCCGAGGTTGAATCGGATAAAGCTACATTACCACTAATAGCAACTGAAGGAGGTAAAATCAATATAATTGCCCCAACCGGCGAAACTATTGCAGTTGGGAGCCGCGCTTGTTCAATAGATACAAGCTTTGCCGGCAAAGCAACACCTAATCCCGAAAAACCAAAAAATAAAGAGCAAACTGCACAGAAAGAACTTGTGGTTCCTGAAGATAAAACGGAATCCGGCAAACCTGTTCAAAAGGAATATGATAAGATCAGAATAAGCCCTGTTGCAAAAAAAATGATGAAAAGCAGGAACTTGTCGATTGATGATGTCATGAATGGCTTAAGGCGCATAAGCAAAGATGACATAGAGGCTATTCAGTTACTTCCCCCTGACAAGGTAAGCCCGGCAACAACCACGAAAAAGGAAATTAACAGAGATGTGGAAAAGACAAAAATGTCGACACTACGTAAAAAACTTAGTAAAAGACTTGTTTCGGTTAAAAACGAAACAGCAATGCTCACTACCTTCAACGAAGTGGATATGAGTGAAGTTATTACTATCAGAAAAAAATTTCAGAATAGATTTATCGAAAAGCATAATGTAAAACTTGGCTTTATGTCGTTTTTTACAAAAGCTGTTACCGAGGCACTAAAAATACATCGCAATGTAAATGCCATGATTGATGGTGAAGAACTTATTTTTCCAAAATTTCACGACATAGGGATTGCTGTGCAAACCCCCAAAGGATTAATGGTGCCGGTTATAAGAAACACCGAAACTTTAAGCCTTGCACAAATTGAATCTAAACTGGTAGAATTAGCCGGCAAAGCCCGTGCAGGACGCATTTCGTTGAGCGATATTACCGGAGGGACATTCACTATCACAAATGGAGGGACTTTTGGTTCG
>JAYENH010000161.1:0-4541 GCA_034721995.1 Bacteroidota bacterium | reverse complement strand
TGGCGATGCAAACGGCAGCATCGACATAGAAGTTGAAGGTGGTACTGAACCATATTTTTATGCCTGGGCAAACGGCAGCCAGCAAGCAGACCTGAGCAATATCCCGGCAGGAAATTATATTTTAAGCGTAACCGATTCGCATAACTGCCTTACAACCCAGTATGTGCAAATTTTACAGCCCCCACAGCTTGTTGTCAATTTTCTTATTTCTGATGTCAGTACTGCGGGGGCAGGCGATGGCTCTATTTTTCTTTCGATGTTTGGTGCAACGCCACCTTATGCCTTCCTGTGGAACACAGGTTTTAGCGGGCAAAACATCCAGGGACTCGATCAGGGATATTATTATTTAACAGTAACCGATGCCCTGAATTGCTTTAACATTTTCGATAGCATTTTTATTTTTGAGCCTTATCCGGTTATTTCGGGCAGGGTTTTTCTTGGCCCAAACCCATCGCCAAACGGGGTGGTTGTTTTGTTCGAGGAATTTCAGGACGAACATGTCGAGGCCATCGACTTCGATTTTATCAATAATGGTTACTATTCGTTTAGTGTGCCTCCAAACGGGAAATACATGGTTTATGCCGTGCCCAATCCCGATTACGGTTTCAATGTTTATCCTCTTTATTTCCCAACTTATTTTGGCCACGATATCCAATGGAGTTTTTCGACGCGCATCGAAACAGAAACCGATTATGCAAACACCGACATTTATTTTGATTCGTATGAGGGCGTGTTTTACGGACAGGCGAGTATTTCAGGAAAGTTATCATACACCGATACTTCGGTTTACGAAAGCCTGGTTTTCGATAACAATTGGTTTCCTGATTCCGGTATTCAAAAATCATCCATAATAAAACCGGCAAAGAATATCCCTGTTTTATTGCTGAACGAAAATCACCAGCCGGTAATGTTTGCACTTTGCAACGACACAGGAGGCTTTCAGCTTTCGAATGTAGAGTACGGCAATTTCATTTTACGTGCCGAAAAAGCAGGTTATCAATCCGACGAAGTTTTTGTAAGCCTTTCCGAAAATCAATCGGAAATAAATAATATCAATCTATTTATTCAGGAATCGGAAATTGTAATTGGCATCGGAGAATTTGTTTTGTCGAATAGCCATGCGATATCTTTTTATCCAAACCCTGTCAAGGATAAACTTGTAATTAAATTTCCATCAGCAATAAGAAAGATTGAAGAAATTTGTGTTTATAATATCGATGGCGAAAAAATAATTACAATGTCAGGCAACGAAATTGTATCGAAATCTATCTTGACAATTAACACTTCGATATTAGCACAGGGAGTTTATTTATTGAAAATTGAAACAAAAAATAATAACACAGAACAAACTAAATTTATTAAACTATAAAACATATACATTATGAAAAAGAAATCTTTACCTTTTGTCAAACATTCATTTATAGTAATTGTAAGCCTTGTCCTTAACCTTTCCGCCTTTTCCCAACTCAACTGGACTTATCAAAATACAGGAGCTAACCATACAGTTCTTGTTCAGACCGGTGTTGCTTATGTTAACGGCAGCCCCCTTGAAGTTGGGGATTATATTGGCGTTTTCTTTTTAGATGGAGCTATATTGGTGTGTGCTGGTTATGGTGAATGGAATGGTAGTGTAATGAGCGTAACTGCCTGGGGCGATGATTCTTCAACGCCTGCAAAAGATGGTTTTGCTTCCGGCGAAGCTTTTAACTGGAAAATATGGGATGCTTCGCAAAATATGGAAATCGACGCTTTTGCAACTTATGTTTTGAATTTTCCTAATCAGGGCAATTATTTTACTAATGGTATGAGTGCCCTTGCTACACTGATGTCTTCAAATGAAATAATTCCAAACGTTACAGATGTGTCCTGCAATGGACTGGCAGATGGGGAAATCGACATAACCATTAATTTTGGGACATCGCCGTATAACTATATTTGGTCGAACGGTGCAACAAGCGAAGACCTTATAAACCTTTCGTTTGGCAGCTATTCGGTTACCGTTACCGATGCACTTTCGGTTAGCCATTCGTTGACGATTTTGGTTAACGAACCACTCGAACTTGTGGCAAATATCCTGGTAAGCGAAAACAATGCCTTTATGTGCCAGGCTTTTGTACAGGCATATCCTTTTGGTGGCTCTTATCCATACAGTTTTATCTGGGACGACCCGAATGCCCAAACTACACCTTTGGCATCTGATTTATGTCCAGGCACATATAGCGTTACCATTACCGATGCCCATAATTGCACAGTTGATACCAGCGTAGTTATTGATCCGAATTCTACTTCGGTTACCGACACGGCCTTTACATTATTGGATACTTGTTTTCTGAACAATAACCCCGACACGGCATATATTTCGAATTTGACATATAGTGCCTCGTCGATGATAATTGAATGGACAATTATTGAGGGTGCAAACACTTATGTACTTACAACCTATTATTTGGGCATAACAACACCGGGGACATATTATGTTGGCCTTGTTATTAATTGTCCAACCAAATTTATCCCGGAAATTACTTTAGTCTCTGTTCTTGAAATAAGCCCTTCGGTTTTTGCTATATCAAACTACGAAAAGGAAATATTCTCATGTAAAATCAGTCCAAATCCTATTGATAAAGATTTGAGATTTAATATCAGAAATGCAAAAAGCAATTTTATGAAAGTTGAAATTTATAACTCAATTGGCAGCCAAATCCTTGAAACCGAAATTGATCTATCAACAAACAACTCCCCGACTATTGCCTTGCCCGGCCTTTCCCCCGGAATATATTTCGCCAAAGTTTTTAATGAGTTTAATCAGAATACAGTGGTGAAATTTATAAAGTAACAGTTAAAAACCCTTTTTCGTTTTAGTTTGTCATAGTTTTGTTATGAAACCGGATCGTTTTTGATCCGGTTTTTTGTTGTAGTATTTTTGTTGCTATATTTATCAAATATTTAATTCTATTTATGCAGCATTTAAAAAATATAAAAGCATTCATTCAAAGTGATATTCGATATTAACCACTGAACTTAGCAAATTAAATCAGGTAAAATTATGGACACTAATTACTTTCATCTTTAAAATCCTTTAGCTTGATGCCGGGGGCCAAATACCTGCGCCACCAATTGGTTAATGAAGTAAAAAGAAACAAACGGCTTATAAATTTGAATCTTAAAAAATAATGCACCCCGGCATATAGCAGGTACAAAATCGACAACGAAACAAAACTATCGACAATGAAAATTGCAAGATCATTTTTCAGGAAACTGAACCATTCTACATTTCGGTAAAGCCATATTGTAAATGGCACATTAAAAAGCACTATGCCAACAGTAGCAAGCAGGTGTGAGGTTTGGATGGCTCGATGTGGGCAAATATTTATGCAACGCATACAACTTTCGCAATTGTGCGTCCAGAAGGGCTTGCCGCGTACCAACTTAATTGCCCCGACCGGGCAATTCTCGACACAGATATTGCAATCGGTACAGCGATGTGTGTAAATAAATGTTTTGGCAAGGAAAAAACGCCCGACAAAATAATAAGCCACAGTGATTGGGAAAATCAAAATATCAATTGGTAAATCAATAAGTGTACGACAAAAAACCCTTTTACCATTCAAAACTTTGCTGATGAACCCTTTTGCTTTTGTTTCGCATCGCCGGTCAATTGATGACACCATTTTTGGCCCAAGTCCGGGATGTGCCGATATCCAGTTCGAGGGCATATCTAAGGGGCGGCCGGCCTGAATTTTATATCCTTTCAATAAAAGAATTAGCCAGGGGAGATATTGTGCTGTACCTGATATTCCCGGGGTAAAAATCTTAAAGAACTTCCCGCCTGCCCTGGTGTTCATAAAAAAAACCGAAGTACCTTTTTTCTGTGGGAACTTCAGAATAAATTTCAGCATGGCAGGCGAAAGGTTAAAACCATGGGTCGGGTAAAGAAAACCAACGAGGGAATCGGGTTTTATCTCATTGGTATCAGGTTTATAATTGTGGTCGATGGAATATATTTTCGAATCCAGCCCGAATTTTCCGGCCTCTTCAGCAATCCACCGCGAGCCTTTTAGGGCATTACCGGTTCCCGAATGAAAATAAATAATAAGATGTTTCCAGGCTGCCATTTTCACATTGGATTATTTTACTTCTTTCAATTTCATTTCTTTACACATTTTATTTCAAATTTGTAAAGCTACAATTTCTATAAAAAAAAAGCCACAGGTACACAGATTAAAATCTGCATATCTGTGGCTCCATTCAACAATTTAACAAATCCCGCTATTCCTTAACAAAGGGTTTTGTTGCAATTTCTCCATCCATTTTTACTTTTAAAAAGTAAATGCCATTGCGCAGGTAATTCAGGTCGAAGTTTATTTTTTCCTGAAATCTGTTATGTTTTTCAGAATATACAGTTTCGCCCAAAATATTAATTATTTCGATAGATAAATCTTCAATATCATCATTATCAAATAAAAGACTGAATACTCCGGAATTGGGATTGGGAACTAAATTAAAATCGTTATCAAAAACTAATTCCTCAATATTTAAAGGAT
>JAYENH010000160.1:0-17201 GCA_034721995.1 Bacteroidota bacterium | reverse complement strand
TATTCACATTGAATCCTTTCAGGATTCTAAAACCACGAAGTGGTTTAACATGAATAGCCCTGTACGCAGTGCAGGGTACAATGGACAGACAACTAACAGAATCCCGGAGGGATTCAACAAGTTGTTTATCCTGTGCTTCTATTCCTTCACAATTTTCCAGCTTTTGGCCTGCCCGTTTATGCTTACCCGCAGAAAGTACGTGCCTGCCACCTGCCCGCTTAGGTTTACTTTTATGGGGCTGCTGCTTGCCTGCCCGGCAAGTATTTCACGACCCTGTAAATCGAATACCTTGTACGTGGCTTTTTCTATTTTTTTCCAGCCTTCGGCGGGACAGGCCTTGCCGCTTATTTCTACTACCACCTATCCTGTTTGGTGGGTCGTAAATATACGAAGTTAATTCGGATGTTTTAGCGAGGAAAACACGAACAAACTGTCTTTGTCAGCAAGAGTAAATTATTGATTTACCATATTCCAAATTATTGAATCGCACTGGGTAAGTTCTATGATGCCATAACCTCTTGCAATTTTGACTCCACTAAACATAAAGTTGCCTGAATTATCCTGTATGTCAACAACATCAGAATACATTTTTCCATTTACCTGTAGTGAATCATGATATTGGTAAGCTGAATGTTCATCACAATAGAATTTATCATCACCCATTGGAATTAGCAAACCCAATTTACTATCAAATATATACCACCGAATATTAATATTTATCGGAGGAGGTATTTGATCCGTGCTTTTGTAGTAATATGTAATATTTGTTTCAATAGATAATAAGTTTAATGAGTCAATGCCTGTTTTGAACCACATACTGGCTTCACAAAGGCAATCGCATTGCTTACTAAATGAATAGCTTTCGGATATCTGATAGTCAACAACTGGCAATATTGTTGTATTAAAACCATTTGTAAATTCCAATTTATCGCCAATTGAATATGGAAACCAATCGGTTTCATCTGCGGGAAAAGCCGGGCAATATACCTTACCACAAGCAAATGTGAATAAAACAAGAATCAATAAAATACTAATAAACTTTAACAAACTTTCCTTTTTCATGTCCATTGCTGAAATTAATTAAATAAAGATACGAACCTTCTGGAAGAAATGAAATATCAATTTCAAGTTTTTGCCAATTATTTACGGATGAATTTTTTAATGGCAACTCAATTCTTTTGTTTCCAAGTATATCGTATATCGCTATTGAGTTTAATTCTTTTTCTCCAATGTTGAAATAGAAACAAATCATTTCGTTTGCCGGGTTTGGGTAGCAAGTTACAACATTTTTAAATGAATACTCAAATTCATTGTTGATTGAAATAAAATCTGCCCCTACATTGTTGTTTAATGCCTTTAAAGTGGCAGGAGTTATACATGGTGCAATAGATGCAGAAAACAAGCATCCATTCTCTGCCGAAAAGCCTGGTTTTAATGTTATAGAATTACCGGCGATTAGATTTACTTCACTACCCGATTGAGCAATAAAAGTTGTATTCCCTTCATCTGTAACTATATCGTATGTTGCATGGTAAGTAATTTTGTCCCCACTGTGAAATTCTTCATTGTTTGTAAAGATATAATCGTCCTGGCAACCTATCCCATATAAATAAATAGATGGGTCACCAAGCAGGTTGTATGTTTTCATGTGCCTTTTGCGTCGTTTACCGCTAAACCACGACCACATCCTACGGTAATACTTTTTCATCCCAAGATTAATAAATGGGGACAATTGATCCTTGTCATCCATGTAATCGAATACTTTTTCTTCTATAACATTGTTTGTATGTCTTCGGGTTATTGTTGTTGCCCCAAAAAATGATATCCCACCATGGTTATTACACGTCCATGCTTCACCGAAACATTTACCAGAAGCATATCCAAAACAATTTGTCAAGCAAGAAAAACTAAAACCAAAAGGGAAAATTGTATTTATTGAATTATTAATATCATTTTCAACCAAATTAAAAGGTGAGCCAATTATATTATATCCTCCATGCCCTCTATAAATAAACAAAGTATTGTCTGCATCTAAAGCATTAAGTCCGTCTGTGCGTGTTGCCCCGTCTATTGCAAAATGAAAATAGTAATCAAATCCTTGAGGATTTAAGACATTGTCCATTACCCAACGATGGGGGTTGTCAAACTGGTTTTCTCCATCTCCTCCTCCGGCAAGCAAATCAGCTCTTTTATTAATGGCATGTAAATTTGTTTCCATATAGATGGTTTTGTATATTATATTTTGCAACTCTGAATTTGTTTCAATAGAAAATCTACCTAAAAACACATCTGCGAAATAATCACTACCGGACAATCTTGTATAGTTTAAGTCGGTTAAGGGGTCTTCGTAATCATCATCTAAATCACTCTCATTATAACTACTACTTGTTGAGCCTCCTGAAGCAGGTATGTAAGTCTGGTCTCCCACAAGCAATACAAAATCAGGTCTCGTGTTTGAATTGTTATATCTGGTTTGGATATAGCTTTTTATGTCGGTATTTGTTGTGCCGGTTGTCGTTGTGTTTACTACTGTAACATCATATCCAATATTGCGTTTGTAATTTGCAAAATATAAAAGGGTGCTTTCGAATAAAGGATCGGTTATTATTAAGTATTTCCCTTTATCAACAGGTACATTTTTTGGAGTCGGATAGTTTTCAAACACCTTGCTGAGGTATTGGTTCTTGACCGGACTGTTTGCCGAATCGGGTTTAAGTAACAGGGATGAAGAACCGTTATGTGTTATCGTAAACAGACAGTTTTCAGTTACTTCTAAACTATCGGCTCCCGGGTTATAGTGGAATGGAAAAATAGAGAAACTAATTCCACTTGCACCCATAATATCAAATGTGTCGGATATTTGATAATCGAACGCATACAAGCCCCCATCCGACAAATAATAGTTGGAGTTAAATGCAAAGCTTAGGGTGTCATCTTCACCAACTTCCTGTGCAGGCAATATTTTGTTTGTAAGCTGCAATGTGCTTGTTTGCTTGTCCGAAACTGAAACACTGAAAACTGTGGCATCATCAGGCAAGTGTAGGTCAAAAGTATAATGTGGCAGGTTCGGATAACCAGTATCAACCATTTCTCCAAAATATTCGACTTCGATAAAAGAATAATCATGGTTGATTCCATAGGCTTCGTAAATATTAGTGTCGGTTACCTGATACGATGGCAAGGTAAAATCAATTATGAAACCATCTTCATTTGTAATAATTGAAATTACATTTTGTGAGTTAAGAAAGTGTGTGTTAAAAACCTGAAGGCAAATAAAGAACAGGCAAAGTTTTAAGCTAATTCCGGTGTTGTAATTAGAACTTCTCATGGCTGTATGTTTATTGTTTCTTTAGTTTCTGTATTTCTTCTGTCAGTAACTCTATCTGTTTTTGCTGCTCAATTGTGTAAAGTGTAAGCTCCTCCACCTTCTGCAAAAGCACGGCATCCATTTCGCCGAGGTTTAGGCCGTTTTCGATTACTTCTTGTTCGCTTGGTACATCTGGTGGGCGTGGGCATAGATAAAATTATCGCACTAAATAATGAATTTTCTACTGAACAATTATTTGTTTGTTAAAAATCTGGTCTCCGGAAATAATCATTACAAAATAAATTCCTTTGGGCTGGTTTGAAATATCTATTTGTACTATGCTATTATTGATTCTAAAATCTGAAAATACAATTTGCCCCAAAGTATTTACTATTTCGATAGAGCTTATTGCTTCATCGTGATCGATACTTTCAATTTTGAATATTCCTCTGCCCGGATTGGGATATATGTTAATCCCTTTTTCTGAACATGTTTCCTGTGCCAATGATTTTTCATTATTGTTCAAACTATCGGTCGATGTTGAATCCGGTACTATCTCGATGGTATAACTTGCCATAGCTGTAGCCGGTTGCGGCGGAACATAACTACATTGTGGCTGATAGATGACTTTCCGATAACTGAAATTGCTGCTTTGTGGGTTTATATAAGCATTTACGTGGGACGCTTCTTCAGCATGAAACCCGGGCTTAAATTGAATTCTTCTGTCAGCTATGTAATCAACATCAACAAACGATGGTATTGTTAGGGATGATACAATATCGGTCGATTCTACATAAACTTCACCTGGTTCGACCGTATGTATGAAGTTCTCATAAGTGAGGCAAAACAAATTGTGCAACAACATATAATCCAGGCCACTGTAAAATCCGCTTTTATTATTTCCACTGCCAAGATCTTCAGGCCTGATTAAACGGCTTAATGATGACCACTCATATACAGGATAAATCCATGTTCCGGAGCTTTCATAGTAAAAGTTAAATGGGCCACATTCAGGTGCAATATTTAACAAATCAAGGTAGGTTTGCCTAGCGGCTTGATCATCATAAGAAATATCGGGAAGAACATGTATTATTCCCCGTATAAGCCGGAAATGCTCATACCAGTGCACATCAAGCATAACATGCCGTAGAAATTCATAATAGGTAAATTCATCACCCCACCAGCCAAGTGATTGCCAGGAACTTTCGCCATTCATGAGTGATATAAGGCTTCCAAATGAATAAAAGCTTTCGGGTTTAAAACTTGCCTGAGCTCTTGCAGCTTCTCTAAAATCAGTACCATTAGTACTAGACGAACCACAGTGTAACGATGAATACCCGTATTGGTCGGTAATGCTGTTACCTGCTTCTGCAAACCCGAAATGGAAAGGCCATTCGTAACCAAAACCTTGTTCGTGCACATGAGGCCCTCTCCTTACCAGATCGCCGGTAACAGTATTGTAAATATTCCAATCATCAGATTGACCCTGACAATATGAGATTACCCTGTGTGTTATTTTTCTTGCCCACTCACAAAAAGTTACGTTTGCGCCCAGTATATCCTGTATAATATAGCCGGGTTCATCAACAAGCTCTTCGACAAGGGCCAGACCGGGCAAAATCAACCATACCTGGTCCTTGCTCATTTCGCAAGGGTGACCGCCATCATCATCATTAATGAAATCCGATTCAATCTTGTTAATTCCACTTTGGGCCAATTGTGAATTTGGGTGGTTGAGGATATAATTTGCACTATCAGGATGACTTCCTACGTCATCCCTAATAAAGAAGCCATTGATATCACTTGGTAGATTATGTATATCAGGGTCTCGCCACCAATACTCTGCATATTTATCGAGCCGTTCGAAAGCATGGAGGGCGTTTTTTAGTTCCTGAAGTGTTTCGCTGTAATCCTGTTGGTTGTCTTTCAATAATTTGTATTCGGTTGCCAATACCATCATATACATTCCCAGGTAGCCTTCGGCATCGCCCCATTTTAACACAGTCTCATTATATTCATCCACATACCTTCTGCCAGCAGGGATATTTGTTCCTTGTGCATTGTTGTTATCAACAACCATAAAATCGTTTTTTAAACGTTCGCGGTAATACCAATACTTTTGCAGGTTTGCTTCTAAAGTCTGACTATTTGTTTGAAACAAACAAAAGAATAGAATTAGGGTATATCTGTATTTCATAAATATCTGTATTTTTAATTTTCAACAATCAATTTCCAAATTTCTCCATCTGATTCAACAAATTTTAATACACCATATTTGTGACTATAATAGATCGAGTCAATTTCTGTTGTTTCCCATTCGTTTTTTCGTAATGCAAATATGTTTTTATATACCTGATCATTCTGATGGTAATTGACTAATAAGTACGGAACTGTAAATTGCTCATAGAAACCTTTATATCTAATATCCCCATTCCATTTTATAACTGCACCATAGTGCCGGGCAATTAGGTAATTATTGTATTCTACTGAATCTTTTAAGGATATTAGGCTATAGCCATAGTGTTCATTACATATCTCCGTATTACAATAATCTTCGTTCGATTCGCAATCATATCCACTTGATAGTGTTATAAAAACCATGGTATCCCTATCCCCAAAATTGCTTGAATAAAACAGTGTATCATCTATATTGTAAACAGGGATTTGGTCGCTACTAAGGTCACGGTATGTGTCATTTTTGCCCAGGCAGCAAGAGCTAAGGATTACACAAGCGAGAATTATTATTCGGTTTTTCATGGTTTTATAAGTTTTTTTAGATTAACATTCTATTGTTAAATAGTAGGTATAAATTAATCTTATAGCAAATTAATTATAAATAAGTTGCCTGATTGTTGAACAATTGCCATTATCAATCTTTATAATATAAATCCCTTTAGGCTGGTGAGAAATATCGGCAAACAACCTGTTCGTTAAACGCTTTAGTTGCTTTTCAAAAATGAGAATAGTTTGGCAATCATTCAATCAACACCCATGCACATTCTTCCTGCTTGTCAACAAAATAAATAATGCCTACCCCTTTCACAATCATTATTTCCGGAATTCTGGATGCTACAGTAGTCTCATTTTCCATGATTATTGTATCTCCAAATATATATTCGTTTTCCTTTTTAAATGGGTCAATATCATCAATGATCAAACAAAAATAATCATTATTATAAAAATCTATTAACAGCATGGCACTTGGCTTAGGATAAAGCAAAACGGTTCCTTCTAACTTCAGATTGTGTTTTTCGTTTAATCCGGTCCTAATCACGTTACCTGCCTCGCAAGCACCTTTTTCGTTCCATTTGTAAGAATAGCTGTCTGATGCCCAACTATGTGTGATTTCTAATGATAGTGTATCGGAATTTGAATTCTTGAAAAGTAATACATCCCCTTCCGAATAGGGCAAGTAATCGAGCAAATAATCGGGGAATCCGGGGCAGTGAGTTTGTTTACAACCGGACAACAATGTTAAAATAATTAGAGCTATCAGAAATGGTTTCATCATTTTTTTAATTTTTAATTATTTGACCAGAATAGGTTTTCGATTTAGTTTTTAGAATATAAAGATAACAACCGGCATTAAATCCCGATAAAGAAAAATTATAATAATAGTTGCCAGGTTCTTGTCTATCAATTGCAAGGAATGTTGTAACCTTATTTCCAGAAATGCTATATAGCTCAAATGAAATTGATGATGTTTTATCAATTGCGTAGGATATGGAAAATTCCGAATTAGTTGGATTTGGAAAAAGACTAAATATTGCCGGGTCGATTATTTTGGTTTGAAAATCAGGCTGTAATACAGTAATATTATTTATCTCTGTATCAATAGTAGCTGATTTTGATGTAGTTCCATTGTCACAAGGTTCAATAGCTGCTTTAAAACTTGCTCCTGCTGTAACACTAAGTCCAGGATTTAGCACAATAGAATTACCTGCCAGTAGAGTTACTTCTGCCCCATTATTTACTTTAAAACCTGCACTGTTTTCAATATTGTTACTTGCATGATAGGTTATAATATCTCCGTTATTAAATACTTCGTTTTCAGTAAAAATGAAATCTGATATACATCCTGTTCCAAGTATATTGATTGAAGGGTCTCCTAATAAATTATAGGCTTTCATATATCTTTTAGTACGTTTCCTGTTCCAAAAAGACCAGAAACGGCTCCAGTATCTTTTCATGCCTAAATTAATAATTGCTGAAATCTGCTCTTCATCTGTAAAAGCATCACCAAATATTTTTTTTTCTATTGCTTTGTCGCTATTTGCCATCGTGTTTACCGAAGAACCAAAGTATGCAACTCCACCAATGCTATTACGTATCCAACGTTCACCTATACATGTGTATGATGGATGTGCGAAATTACCGGTTTTACATGCAAAAGAAAATACAAAAGGAAAAACAGTATTAGTAGCGGAGTTGATAGCTGAATAATCAATGCTAAACGAACCTCCTGCCATATCTGTAAATGAACCATGTCCTGAATAAATATAAAACAATGGATTGTCACTAATGGCAGCTATTGCATCAGCATCGTTAGGTTGATATAGTTTTTGACAGGTGTAGCCTTCGGGGTCGAATGTTTCTTCGATAACATATTCATGCCCATTCTCAAATTGGTTTTCCATCCAGTTACTACTTTCTTCCCCAGCCAAGAACTTTGCTTTTTTGTCAAACAGATGGATGTTTGTCTCCATGTAAATTATCTTGTTTATAATATTTTGTAATTCTGGTATTGAAGAAACAGAAAAACGACCTAAAAACACATCGGCAAAGTAGTCGCTTCCTCCCAATCTGGCATAATTCAAATCAGTAATGGGATCATTTTTAACATCTCCCATAATGTTTCCTCCTGATGCGGGTATGTCTGATTGATCTCCAACCAATAATACATAATCGGGACGTGTCGAAATATTGTTGTACTGCAATTGTAAATAGTCCTTAATGTCATAAGTTGTTGACCCGGTAACAGTGGTTGTAACAACAGTAACATCGTACCCTATATTCCGTTTGTAATTTGCAAAATACAACAGGGTACTCTCGAAGGCGGGATCTGTTATAATTAAATATTTCCCCATATTGACAGGTGAGTTTTTTGGGGTAGGATAGTTCTCAAACACATTGCCCAGGTAATGATTTTTAACTGCACTATTGGCCGAGTCGGGTTTCAACAACAATGAAGACGAGCCATTGTGTGTTATTGTAAACCGGCACGATTGTGTTATTTCCAAACTGTCGGCTCCGGGATTATAGTGGAATGGAAAAATCGAGAAACCTATCCCGTTTGCACCCATAATATCGAATGTATCCGAAATTTGATAATCGAACAAGAACAAGGCACCGTTTGAAGCATAGTAGCCGGTGTCATAAGCAAACACGAGAGAATCGTCTTTATAAACATCTTGTGCTGGTAGTATTTTGTTTGTGAGGTACTGGGTGCTTGTCTGCTTATTCGAAACCGAGACATTGAAAGTAGTGGCATCATCCGGTATGTGGAGATCGAATGTATATTGTGGCAGGTTTGGATAACCGGAATCAACCATCTCTCCGGAGTATTCGATGTCAATAAACGAATAATCCTGGTTGATTCCATAGGCTTCGTAAATATTAGTGTCGGTTACCTGATACGATGGCAAGGTAAAATCAATTATGAAACCATCTTCATTTGTAATAATTGAAATTACATTTTGTGAGTTAAGAAAGTGTGTGTTAAAAACCTGAAGGCAAATAAAGAACAGGCAAAGTTTTAAGCTAATTCCGGTGTTGTAATTAGAACTTCTCATGGCTGTATGTTTATTGTTTCTTTAGTTTCTGTATTTCTTCTGTCAGTAACTCTATCTGTTTTTGCTGCTCAATTGTGTAAAGTGTAAGCTCCTCCACCTTCTGCAAAAGCACGGCATCCATTTCGCCGAGGTTTAGGCCGTTTTCGATTACTTCTTGTTCGCTTGGTACATCGGGCAAATGCTTGTGGGTGTCAATAAATTGCTCTACTTCTTTTAGTGGCATCAGTTTGTAATCATCATAAAACACGAAATCGGAAAAACCTGTTAAAGTAACTTCAATTTCTTTGGCAGTAATTTTTCCGTTAACAGCCAACATCGATTGAGGCTCGGAGATACCTATCCCTACGTTCCCATCGGTATCAATCCTTATACCCCCGTCATGACCGTTCCACGGGGCTATTACTAAGCCGGAATTAATATTATGGAAAGTCGCATTTACCCTGTCGGTGAAAAACATACCCATGTCATTTTCTTTTGATAAATGGCTCGCCCATCCTGCAGTCAGTCTTGTAGTAAAAAATATTTCATCGAACACATCGGTAACAGGCATATCCTGGCTTTGTGCTAATCTAAGCATACGATAATTTGTTTCATTATTTGATACATGTACAGTAAATGGACTTTCATTTGTGATAATCAATGTATTATCTCCTATCACCAGTTTGCCACTTAAATATTGATCCCCGTCAACTTCTAATTCAAGGTCTGGATTTGTAACACCTATCCCTAATTTGCCACTTAAATATTGATCCCCCTCAACTTCTAATTCAAGACCGGGGCTTGTTATTCCTATCCCCAGTTTCCCGCTTATGTATTGGTCTCCTTCCACATCTAATTTATTTAATGGGTTGTTTGTGCCAATGCCTACTTTTCCATCGCCGGATATCCTGATGCCTTTCCTATCGGGATCACTGGCCCAGGGAGCTATTACCAGACCTGCGTCGCCATTCCAATCTCCATTGTTATGATCGGACCAAAACAATCCGAAATCATTATCAAGTGATACTTTATTATACCCAAATTCCCCAAGTTGTGGCACTAAAAACATTTCATTGTCATTTGGGGAATTATTAGATATGGCTTTAAATATTTTTTCATTGTTTATCCCTGGCAATTGTATCTTTAGTTTTCCTCGCAAATCTAAAGCTTCGGTCGGATTTGCAGTATTTATTCCAACTTTGTAATCTGTTTCATAACAAGATACAAAAATTTTATCCTCTCCACTTTCCCAATAAGGCCAGGGACAAGATCCTCCAAATAATTCTTGTGCTGCTTCTAAAGTCAACAAAGTTCCATCTACACCAATTAATGCTGCCCGTGGTGCAACCATTGTATCATTACTGTACTTCCTCATTATCAAATCGCCTTCAACAATCAGGTCGTCTTCGACCCTGGTAGATTTTACAACAATGCTGTCGTTGAAAACTGCGGCACTGTCTACTTCGATTGTGCCGGTAAATTTACTCGTGCCCACTACTTCGAGAGTATGGGTTGGATTGGATGTTCCGATACCAACATTACCCGTACTATCGATTGAGTTAGTAATTTGGTTATTGCTTATGCCTAGCTGGTTTTGTGCAATAAGCACACCTGATGCAAAAACAATAGTTATTACAAACAGGCTTTTACGTAGTACGAAAAAAGGTTTTGTGTTTCATAGTTTTATTGTTAAATGAATAAATAAGAATTAAAATATTTTCATATAGGTTGTAAAGTAAAAATGATATATTTGGTAATATTGCCATAATGTAATCCCTTCTATACATTAGTGTAAAAAATGACCCTTTTCTAACCTTTTTTTTTGAAAATAATTTTTTGACCCTCACAACACGCAATATAACAGGCATATACTATCGAAAAAAAATGATGCTCGAAAATAGGTAATTTTTTTTTAAGACATGTCGGAGTTTTTCATAAAGCCTCAAAAGTAGTTTGCCCTGTAAAAATAAAAGCTATGCTACCTTATGGTGATAACACTTTTTTTTTCTGTGGAATCAACATAATTTTATTGAAACAAAAAAAAATGATATACGTTTGTTAAATCAATAATGATAACACATATAAATAAGAGACTTGGAAATATAATTGTCCTGACAGTATTGTTTTCTCAATTTGCATTTGGTTTAGATCAAAGTACAGGTAATGTCCAAAATGGTATTATTGATCTTCGTAACTGGGATTCTGCTAATTATTCGCAGGTTGAGCTAAACGGGCAATGGGAATTCTATTGCGAACAATTGCTTGAACCCGACGATTTTCCAGTTAGGATTGTACCCGAATATTTACCTTTTCCCGAGCAATGGATCAATTTAGATTCGCGGTATGGCCATTTGCCTGCATTTGGTTATGCCACATACAGGTTAACTATTTTATTGCCCGATAATTGCCCATTGCTTGCCCTTGGAATGCCCGATGTATATACTTCTTGTAAATTATGGTTAAACGGCGAACTTTTTATCGAAGAGGGGCAACCGGGCATAAACAAGAAATTATCGAAACCCTATTGGTTGCCACAAACAAAATCGTTTAAACCCGAAGGCACAGAAATCGTTTTGCTTTTGCAAATCTCAAACTTTCATCACAATAAAGGGGGTATGTCAATAACTCCTGTTTTAGGCAAAAGCAAAGAATTACTTCAGCAACGCGACCTTGAGGCTGCCATCGACTTGCTTTTGACAGGTGCATTATTAATGGGTGGATTATTTTTTCTTGGATTATATATATTTGGCAGACAAGAAAAATCAGTATTATATTTTGCCCTGTTTTGCCTTGCATACAGTTATCGGGTAATTGGCACCGACCTGTATTTCCTTCATCAAATGATTCCCTGGCTTGGTTGGCATATCGCAATAAGGTTTGAATATATAAGCCTGTATCTTAGCACTTTTCTTTTTCTGATGTTCATAAAAACTCTCTACCCCCGCGAAACTTCAAAAATCCTTATGGGCATACTGAAAGTAATTTCCCTTGGATTGATTGCACTTACCTTATTTGCACCGGCATGGATTTTTACTTGGCCTATAAATATTTTTCTATTTGTGTTAATGGCATATATTGTTTACGGGGTTTTAGTTTTTATTAAGGCAAGCATTAACAGACAAGATGGAGCGGATTATGCACTTATTAGTATGCTAATATTATTTATCGTTATAGTTTTGGCTGTGTTAAATTATTTTGGTTTAATTCCTGATACTCCTTTTCTTTATTTCTTTGGATATATTTTATTTTTCTTTTTCCAATCTCTGATATTGTCGTATCGCTTTGCCAAATTCTTTAAAATGGCCAAAGAAAAAGCAGAACTTGGTGCCAAAGCAAAGGCAGAATTTATGGCAACTATGAGCCACGAAATACGCACACCTATGAATGGGGTTATTGGGATGGCCGGGCTTTTAAATCAAACAAAGCTTAACAAAGAGCAAAAGGAATATGTTGAGACCATAAGGATAAGTGGCGATAACTTGCTTACTGTAATTAACGACATACTTGATTTTTCGAAGATTGAACAAGGTAAGATGGAACTTGAAATACAGGGTTTCGATCTTTTAAATTGTGTAGAAGAAGTTTTTATGCTTTTATCGGCATCGTCCGGAAGAAAAAACCTTGAATTGCTTTTTGAGATGGATAAGGATGTGCCACGTTTTATTATTTCCGACCCAATAAGGTTAAAACAAATATTGGTAAATCTTGTGAGCAATGCAATAAAGTTTACCGAAAAGGGCGAAGTAATGCTTCATATCAAAATAAAGGATCAACAAGATGAAAATATCGAACTCGAATTTTCGGTTCGCGATACAGGAATTGGTATTGCCCCCGAAAAAATCGAACTTCTCTTCAAATCATTTTCACAGGTCGACTCTTCAATAGCAAGGCGTTTCGAAGGTACAGGCCTTGGATTAGCCATTTCAAAACAGCTTGTAAAACTTATGAAGGGTAAAATCTGGGTAGAATCAGAATTAAATGTCGGTTCTGATTTTAAGTTTACAATAGAAACGTGTATCGACGAAGATATGGGCAAAAATCACATCCAACCCGATGCTCACATGTTTAAAAATAAAAGGGCCATAATCCTCGACGATAATCATACAAACCTAAGGATACTTTCATCTCAGTTAAAAAACTGGGGGTTTAGGGTTGTTGCCAGTGCCGACATCGAAATTTTCTTTCAAATTTTAACAAAGGAATATTTCGATCTTGCTATAATCGATATGCAATTGCCCGGTACAAACGGAATCGAAATTGCAGAAAGGATCAGGAATGATAATACTACCTTGCCCCTTATCCTGCTTTCATCTATTCAGGTTAAACTTTCGGAAAGCGAAAAGGGCTTATTTAGTTCATTTATTATGAAACCTACAAGGGAAAGCAAATTATGGGCTAGTCTGCTAAAAGCTTTAGGGAAGGAATCGGTTGATGACAAGGAGATAATAGAAAATTCGGAAAGCCATGATACTTTAAAAAAGTTTAAATCTGCAAAAGTTCTTGTTGCAGAAGACAATCTGATTAACCAAAAAGTAACAGCACATTTGTTGAACAATTTAGGTATCGAGCCCGACCTTGTTGCCGATGGGCAGGAAGCTTTCGATGCCGCAGTATTAAAAAGCTACGACCTTATTCTTATGGATGTGCAAATGCCCGAAATGGACGGCCTGGAATCGACCGAAAAAATTATTGCATATTGTAAAGAAAATTCCTTGCGTATTCCTGTAATCCTTGCAATGACAGCAAATGTTTTGGGCGATTCGCGAGAGAAATGCCTTTTAGCCGGAATGAATGGTTTTATATCGAAGCCTGTTTCGCCATTTCAATTAAAAGAAAGCTTGCTTAAGCATTTGTAAAAATACCAAAATACCTTCTGCCCACCTTTATATAAATTTGATAAAAACCAAAAGCAAGCAAAGTACCCCATAATGCTCCGGCAAGAATGTCGCCCGGATAATGTACCCCTAAGTATATCCTGGTATAAGATATAAAAGAAGCCCACAAAATCATTCCGGACCAAACCCACTTTTTCCGAAACAACAGTGAAATAAAAATGGCTATTGCAAAAGTATTCGAGGCATGTGAAGAAATAAACCCAAACAGTCCGCCACATTTCCCGTTTACCTGATGTATTAATCCGACAAGCTCTTGATTATGACAAGGACGCAAACGTTCGAAAATATTTTTAAATAAATGTACCGATCCCTGATCCGAAGCCGAAATTATTAATGTAATCAGCAAAAGGATAAACAAACCTAATTGCCACGAATGTTTTTTAAAGATGAAGAATATCAGTATTAAATAAAATGGAAGCCATGTAATAGTATTTGTCGAATAAAACATGATACTGTCCCAGAATCGGTTATGAAAACTATTCAGCCATAGGAAAAACTCGGTATCAATCTGATTTAGTGTTTCTATCATTTCTGTTGGTATTCTTATTTTTGTTCTTTTTGTGCCAAGGTCTTTTCTTTTTAGGATGATTTCCTGATTGTTGGTTTTGTTTTTTTGGATGAGGGGATTTCCCTGAAGGATGCGTGTGTTTCTTGTTATCTTTTTCTTCGGATGATTTTTTATTTGAAGTATTTGTTTTTCCGTGGGCTGTTTTCTTTTTCCTTCCCCAGCGTTGGTCCCCCCTGCCTCTTTGGTATTTAGTTGGATTATATTCAGGTCCTTCGCCCAAATGTTTAGGAAGCTGTATTTTGTAGACCTCCTTTTCTAACATCTCTTCTATTTTACGAAAAGCCCCTTGTTCTTTTTCGTTAATAAAAGTAAGGGCCAGCCCCGACGATTCGGCTCTGGCAGTACGGCCAATACGATGTATATAATCTTCGGCATCGCGTGGTACATCATAATTTATTATCAGATCGATGCCGTCGATGTCGATACCCCGTGATACGATATTTGTTGCAACAAGTATTTGTACCTTCTGGTTTTTAAAATCAAGCATTACCTTTTCCCGCTCTTCCTGCTCAAGATCGGAGTGAATGCTCGCTGCACGGTATTTTTCTCTAAGTAAATCGCGATGCAGTTGTTTTACATTTAATTTTGTAGCCGAAAAAATGATAATACTTTTAACATCTTTTTTGTGAAGCAAATCCTTTATCAAGTTCACTTTTTGAGTGTCGTGAACAAGGTATGCGGCCTGGGTAATTCCTTCGGCAGGTTTTGCAATAGCTATGCTTACTTGTGCCGGATTGTTCAGGATGTTTTTTGTTAGATGCCTTATTTTTGTAGGCATTGTTGCCGAAAATAATAAAGTCTGCCTGGTAGCCGGAAGTGCTTTGATAATTGTCATTATATCGTCGTGGAAACCCATGTCCAACATCCGATCGGCTTCGTCGAGGATAAGATATTTTAGTTTCTCCAGATTAACATAATCAAAGTTTAAATGCGAAATCAGTCGACCCGGTGTAGCAATTACAATATCGGCTCCGCTGATTAAGGCACGCTTTTGCTGATCCCACGACACACCATCGCCTCCCCCATAAATTGCTATCGACGACACTGATAGAAAATACGCAAAACCTTGTAAATGCTGATCGATTTGTTGAGCCAGTTCGCGGGTAGGTGCAATGATTATTGCTTTAACCCCATCATCTTTGCAAGTAAGAATAGAATTAAGAACAGGTAGCAAGTAGGCAGCTGTTTTCCCTGTTCCGGTTTGTGCACAAGCAATTATATCCCTGCCTTCGAGTATATATGGGATTGCTTGTTCCTGTACCGGTGTTGTTTTTTCAAAACCCATACTTTGCAATCCGTCAAATACTTCACTATGTAAATTAAATTCCGAAAATTTCAATTATTTTATTTTTTAATGATATAAGGCAAAAGTAATCCTTTTTTTGGGCTTTACAGGGATGAGGGTGTTTTCCTATCCTCAATTATTTCCAACATCCTCCTTATAACGTGGCCAATCCGTTTTATCGATTCCCTGTTTTTGATTTTTGAAATATTCTTTTCTATTTTACTCTTGAGTAAAGATGTATGGATATTACAAATATTTCGTTTCTCGTTTAAGTCATGTTTTTTATTAAATCAGAAATTTCATTTTTAATTAATTCACTTTAAGAAAGATTCAAATTTGTCAAATTCTCCGCGCGATCTTTCAATTGCATTTGGTAATTACTGCCAGCGGTAACAATATGAAACATCCATGCTAAAGAATTTTAACACACAGGAGGATGATTAAAAAATTCTTTGCGACTTCGCGGCTTTGCGAGAAATATATTTTAAACACATGAAAACAAAAACGAACATAATACCTGACTATAAAAACAAAATTCTTACGTTAGAATTATTTTCGCTTCCCAATCCCAGAAATAACAGGGCAGCAAGAGAAATTGGCCAAATTTTAAATGACAGTGACACAAAATTCCCCGGAACAAATCTGAGATTTATTTACAAATTGGCGACAATTTTATTTACGATAGGTCAGGAGTTCTGAAATTAGGCATTGAACCAAGAATCAAACGATTTCCTTTCTTTTAAAAACTTTTTTAAAAAAAGTAAAGTAGGCATCAAGAGAAAGGATGACAGAATCGGTGGCAGCCTTATAGGTCAGGAAAACACCCAGGGGTAAAAGAATTGCTGAAGATAACCACATACCCTGAAAAGCCGGCATTACATCTTCGCGAACAAACTTCTCGCCGGTTATCGAAATAATGTAATAAAGTATAAAAAAGAATACAGATACAACTACAGGCATTCCTAATCCCCCTTTTCGAATAATTGCTCCAAGGGGAGCGCCAATAAAGAAAAATACGATACAAGCAAATGAGAGAGTAAATTTCCGATGCCACTCAACTTCATGTCTCCTTATCCATTTTAACTGACCACTCATATTTTTATGCGAAGTTTCAATATAACTCCTTGCCGAACGTGCATAATTTTGCGCCAATGAAATAAGTTGTGCCTTCTTTTTTACATCCATATAATGAAATAAGCTGTCGAATAGTTTTATGTTAGCCTCGTTGTTATACTTAATAAGCATGCTGTCGCTCTTGTCGTTTTTATTTTCCTTTTTAAAATAATTAGTTCGCAATAGATTGTTGCTGAACATGACTTCCCGTTTAGTAAATTTCTCCTTCAACGAATCAACACTATTGCGAAGCTGATGTAGG
>JAYENH010000159.1:0-4583 GCA_034721995.1 Bacteroidota bacterium | reverse complement strand
CCTTGTTTTTCGATTGACTTATTTTCAGGAATGTCTAAATCATAAATTTTATTGGTTTCAATTAGAAAATCATATCCGGTTTTTAGTAATTTTAAATACTCGGTATCTAATAAATCCATACAAAACCCTAAATCAATTACAGCTCCAACTACTGACGGTTTGTTGATTTTTGATTTTTCTTTTGCAGGGTAATTCATTAAATCAGTTGCATATTGTAACGCTCGCTGATAGTTGTTTTCCCAAAAATAAACACCGTTTCCCAACCAATCATAATCATTACGACTCTCTGATAAGGTGAAACCTTTCTCGCTTACAACCCGGTCTCTGATTGTTTCATCACAACCATGAAAGCCTAAAATTAATCCTGCTCTTTTTGAATACATTTATTTTGCAGATATATAATCTTGGTTTAATTCACCTTTCTTATTATGAATCCCACTTCTAACAAGAAAATCCCGACTTTCTTTTTTTGAAGAAATCAATTTTTTCGTATACTTCTTAAACGCTTCTAAAAGCTCCTTATGCTCTTTGTTATTCATATCCTATTCTATTTATTGCAAAATTATAAATAATTCAAACTTCTGAATAATTAATCTATTGCTTATTACTTTCTCTTCTATTAATCTGTGGCTTCATATTTCCCATGTTTCCGCCCAAAAACAAAGCTCATTCCAAAACGAAAATCTACATTTTGGCTTGTTGCCGGCCATAAAACATTCAGATCGGAATCGTATTTTACACCCAAAATATTGTCGGTAATAAAGTGTATTTGCATTGGCCCCATGTTAAAAGCAAAACCAATTCCCAGGTTCGAACTTCCCGATCCAAACATGGTGTATGTGCCCGAAACATTTAAAAAGTTTGTAAGTTTTGCATTTCCCACAAGCGACCAGGCCATGTACAAATGATTGTTATAGAATTTTCCGTTCACCATAGCACCTGCATCCAACCAATTGTTAACGACATAATTTCCGGCTAAGAAAAACTTTGGGCCAATTTTGGTTTTATAATTTTCCTCCGACGATTTTATGGCAAAAGCATCAGCAATCGAATCCATAAGTTCTTCCCACAAATTATCCTGATCAATATCGTTATCGGCATCAATTAAGGGGCTAAAATCGACACCCGACCATGTAAAAGCAGTATCCTGATAAATATTAAGGACATTGTTCCGCCATTTTATCGAACTGAACAAATCGAGGACACTGGCCGATAAAGTAATCTTTTCGTTGTAATTATAAACTCCGCCTATGTCGATTCCCATGCCCCGGTTTTTATTTCTTAGCATAAAATCATTAAGGATATCCGATCCCGACAAATCCTGACCAACCAGTTCGTTAAGTTTTTCGGGGTCATCGTCGTCAAATTTTGGGTCTAAAGGCAGCGAGGCATTAAGGCGGATATCAGAATGAATATCCCATATATAAGTGCCTTCGTGTGTAAAAATGCCCATGTCCCATTTTTGGGTATCAAAATTTACCATCCCTCTTAAAAGTTTAAGCTTTGCCCCCACCCGCAGGTTTTCTTTTACCTGGTAGCTATATCCAAAGGAATACTCGAAATAATTCGAAGCCTGGATGTTAAGCCCACTAAAATCTGCCATTTTGCCAATGAAATCTTTGTTGCCGTTCCACATAAAATTCAGCAAATCTTTGGGCAGGGAAATTCCGGATTCTGTTTTATTACTGATATCAAAAGTAAAAAACGATTTGCCTTTTCTAAAACCAAAAGCTATTGGCGAATATCTGAAATCGAAAGCAAAACTGTTGTGTGACTCAAGTACCGAACTAAGGTTATCGGTATTTTCGAGTACTTCAAGAATTTTCATGCCCCGGTTTTCGTAACCAATATTTAACGACGAAAGGAAAGGTAATCCGAAGTAAAAATCACAATCGGGTGTAAATGCAGGATTTACTACATGCCTGTCGGCAAGTGTGCTTAGCCCGTACATGGTGTATTCCTGCGTATATGCTACAGTTGTAAAAACTATGGCAATAAAAAAACTAATCAAGTACTTATATATGTATTTTGTATTTTTCATTATTTCTGATTTTTATTGATTATTCAATATCATAAGAATAATTAATTAGGATACCCAGATTAACATCAAGGGTATAATCGGAATAAAACACAACCTCCTGCAAGTTGCTTGATGAAGTATTAATCAATGCCGTAATTATTATCTTGTTGGCATTTTGGAGGCTATTGAAACGATCGGTATCCAATTCAATTTTGCTGATTTTTTCTACAGTATTAGTAACCACCCCATTGGCATCGACAGGGGCAGCCTCTAATAAATCAATCATGTAACTATCGAAAACCTGCTGGCTAACCGAATCGATAAATTCCAGGTTTAGCGAAGTTTCAAAAGGTATCCCGTTGTTGGTTACAACCGACAAATGGCCTGCAATTGCTTCTTCGATAACCTCTTCCGAAATGCTGAATTCAATGGTATCGGTAAATTGTAAATCCTGTATGCTGAATTCCATTGGCAATTCAAACTCCAACCCGAGTTTCACATGTCCATCGCCGGTAATAAAATTGCTATATACAACTCCGGTTGTTGCCGAATCGGGGTTTGTAATTATTTCGCCCCCAAAGAATAATTGATCGGGCAAAACCGACAGAAAATCTGAGAGTTGCGAATTTGCATTACTCAGTGTCATTTTCTCCCCAGTAATTTCGTTGCCCGGCATCAAAGGGTATGGAAAATGCAATGTATTTGCATTTAGCGAAGTTGCTGTGCCCTCGTTTGTTAATCCCATCAAATCGAGATCGAAATTAATTGGCAAGCCGATATTGTTATCAACAATAAGATGAATCATGGGGTTGCTTAAATAAATATTACCGGAGATATTTTGAAGTTCGTCAAAATCAAGGTTTATCGAATCGATTCCAATGTCGAGATGCTTCATGCCAATCCATCCCTGTACCAAATCGAACGATAAATCACCAATATCATAATTAAGCTGTACCACCGATGAAGAATCGAATTCGACCCAGGTGTTTGATCCGTTAATTTGAAGTTCGATAATTACGGGCAAATAATTATATGGCTGGGCAGGATTGCTTGTAAGATCGAACAAGCTGTTTGAAAGGTCGAAAACGCCATTTGCGCCATTGTTTGCGCTAAAACTCAAATCTACTGTTTGCCCGTCGACAGTAACCGATGGTAATTTAAGGCTAAAACCTGCATCGAGATCCATGAAAGACTGAACGTTATAATGCAGCGAAGCCTGATCGAGTTTAATAAAAGTAAGCCTCTCGTTGCTGTCGACACTAAAATCTACGCTATCGGCCTGATTTGAAATTTCCTGTGCCGGAATTTTTGCTTTCCCTGCAATAACTTTTATATCATGCGAATTTAGCTCCATCGAAATATAATCGCTAAGATTTATTAACACATTGTTGGTGCTGGCAAGCGATTCGAAACTGTTAAGGATAACCATGAAATCGTTATACAAAGTTAATCCGGCAAGCGAAATTGAATCTATCTGTACCACTCCCGGCATCAAATTATTAAAAACAAATGCACCTACAACTGTAGAATCGCCACCAGGATTGATTGTATACAATGTCATTTCGGTTGATGAAAAAGTAACCGGGAGATTATTCTTAACGCCTAATATCAACCAGCCATCAGAAAAAACAACATATTCGAAATCGTCGAAATCGTTAAAATCGAAACGTTTTTTATCAACCGACTGCATGGCCGGAAGGTTTGCAGTAGTCCCATCTAAGCTTTGGATAAAAGCTGCCTGGCCCGGATCAATTACCTCTATCATCTCATCTAATGATGCCACAGCCTCGATTGGGCCAAAATTATCTAAAGCTATTTCGCCGAGTTTAAATTTTAGTTCTTCAGCTTCCTGAATAGGAATTTCGAAAAATTCATCGACTGAAAAACCCTGTATCGAGTCTTCTCGGTATGAAAATTTTATGCTTCCATCCTGCCCTACCGAAAAATATGGATCGTCGTCGGGGATTAAATCGTTAAGGCTTAAATGTCCGTGGGCAATGGCTATTGCCAGGCCGGGTTCGTAAGTAAGAGTATCGACCGGCTCGATTTCCTGCCTGCATTGCGCAAGTAAAAATACAGCGAGCAAAAACAGTGGCAAGAACTTGTAAAACATAGTGAAATGCTTTTTCATATTGTTAAAGTTTTAGTTTTATATTCAATATAAATCCTGAAAAAATCAGAAATAAATCAGAAATAAAAATAACACAATTTTCCAAAACAGAAAAATGCATTGCCGGTAATCTGGCTTCACCCTAATTCTTGAACCTACATACAGCTGTTGTAGTTTGCTGTACATAACAGATCCAGCTTTTTAATGCAGTACAATAAACTTTTTTACAAAACCCTCCTCGCGGCTTATGGCGCGGATAAAGTAATTGCCGGGCGGCAGTTTCGATATATCAATCTGCTCCTGGCTTTTGTTGCTTTTTGTTTGGCTTATGAGTTGACCTGTTTGGGAATAAATTTCGATCCTTTCAATTGCACGATCCGCAATACTTATGGAGAACATATTGTTTGCAGGCTTAGGCGAAATTGAAAAAAACCGCTCGGTTTCAAAGTTTTC
>JAYENH010000158.1:0-4588 GCA_034721995.1 Bacteroidota bacterium | reverse complement strand
TCCATTGGATAATCAAGCTGAACTGTTTTATAAGAAGTATGCATTTGTAAAATTGCCTGACAGTGGAAAAATGTTTTTACCAATGAAAACAATTAAGGAATTATTAATATAAAGCACTGTTTCCGACACGCAATTAAAGACTTGCCATAAGGTAGTAAATTCAAGGTTTTTATTCAGCATTAAGTTTGGTGCAACCTGACAAAAGAATAGCATGAGATTGGCAATTATTTATAGTGCCATCCTGTAGAATATAATGAGAACAACTAAAATGAATAGTAATTTTACTTCAAATAATATATGCCAAAAATAAGTGTAGCAGTAAATAAGAAAATCAAAGCATTGTCGCGTAAATCGTTGGAGGAGGTCGTTATTAAAATGGCAGCAAAAGATCAAATGGTTTTTGATTTCCTCATGGTAAATTATCTTGATAAGGAGTCGGGAGAGCAGGAATTATTCGAGAAAACAAAATCTGACTTAAACGAAATCTTTAACAAAAATTATATAGGGAATGCAGAGCAATTGCAAAATGTAAAAAGGTTAAGTGCTGGTATTAAACGCTTAAACAAGTTTACTAAAGTTTCGAAAAACAAAATCTTAGAAGCCAAATTGCTTATCTATATTTTAGAGGATCATGTTTACGATTCAAACGATTTGTTTGGGACATGTTTCGACAGTTACGACAGCAAAGTTGCGCAAATTTTTAAACGGCTTCTCTATTTAGTTACAAAAAAACTTCATCCCGATTATTTAGGCGATTTTCAGGATATTATTAACAAGTTTTTGGATGTTTTACATAGCAAGGCAAATCATACGAACAGTGTTTATAATCTTCCTGAATCAGTATAATATTAACATTAATTAGAATAATTATGAAAGTACCCAAAGCATTTTACAAAAACACAAAAAACATTAAAGCCTTTGTTTTAGGTTGCGACCCGACTGCCAAAGATAAAAATGGTAAAAGATTGGAATTTGAATATGTCTTTGACCTGGGGAATGATAAAAGATATTTTGCCGGGATATTGAAAAATCTCGAATTGATTGGTTTATCGCTTGATGATATTTATGTTCAAAATCTGATAACCGATTACCAGTCTGAAGAAACCACTTTAAATATGCAATGGAACAGGACTGCATTGGAAAACACTCCTGATAGAAAAAAGGAATTTGATGAAATTGATCCTTCAGGAACTATTCCGGTTTTTCTTACTTCCGAAATCCTATATAAGGTATTGCTGAAATCGAATCATCCAAAACACACGGCAAAGGATTTATACGAAAAAGCAAATATGGTACCTATCCCGGCCTTAGCAAATGAATTGGGCAGATATCTAATTCCATTGTACAGGCATTTCAAGTATAGCTTGAAGGAAAAAGAAGAGTATAAAAATCATGTGAAGTCAATTTTAAGTAAGTGAATAAGTAGTGCCTGCACGAAAACTCCTGTTTTTAAAGATGAGCATAACGCAGTTATTGGCGTTTTCTTGCAGAGACTAAGTAGTGTAGTTTAAAAAAATAAAATATAATGATAACCGACCTAAACACAGCAGATAAAGTTCCTTTCGACCTGGATGGCAGGATAATGTTTAAATCAGAAAAAACAGAACTAATCCATCTTACACTTTTGCCGGGCGAAGAACTTGCCCTACACGGCAATCCTTTCGATGTAGTGTTTTATGTACTCGAAGGTGAAGGTATTCTTGCCATTGAAGACGAAACAGTAATCATGAACGAAAACCAAACCATCGACATTGCAAAAGATGTAATACGTGGCTGGAAAAATGTTTCAAATGAAATACTTCGACTTTTGGTAGTGAAGATTTTTTAGTCATTTCGCTTCGCGTCATTCATTGTCATTTGCTTCGCGTCATTTATTGTCATTTGCTATTTGATTAATTAGCAATTCAGCAATTCAACAATTCAACAATTCAACAATTTAACAATTTAACAAATATTTTCCCTACTTTTATGGCTGATTTATTAGGGGATAATTATCAAATATATTTTAAATGTGGTTAGCGAATAAAAAGCTTTGCTTTGCTTTGGTTGCTGTTTTGTTTGCATTTGTATCGTGCAGGGAAGAGACAAGGGACAGGGCTAACAGCGTTATAGAATTGAACAAAAACTGGGAATTTTCGAAAGCCGGTTCCGGTGACTGGATGTCAGCAATTGTTCCCGGATGTATCCACACCGATTTGTTGGCACATGAGATAATCCCCGACCCTTTTTATGCCGATAACGAAAAACAAGTGCAATGGATAGGCGGGGAAGATTGGGAATATCGCACTTTTTTTTCGGTCGATTCGGCACTTTATAACCAAAAATATTTAAAACTGAAGTTTGCAGGACTCGACACTTATGCCGATGTGTATCTCAATGATTTTCTTTTGGGCAGTACCAATAATATGTTTTGTTCGTGGGAATTCGATATCAGGAAAAATTTAATACCAGGTAGAAACATTTTGCGGATTTATTTCCATTCTCCGGTGCTTCTCAACAATAAAAAAGCGAAGAAGTTAAGATACAAGCTTCCCGACAATCGTGTGTTTACACGGAAAGCACCTTATCAGTTTGGCTGGGACTGGGGACCAAAACTTATCACTTGCGGAATTTGGAAAAACGTTACAATTGAAAGTACTAACAATTATAAAATAAACGATGTAAGGATATGTACTATCAACATAGATGAAAACAAAGCTGAACTTTATGCCGAAGTCGAAATTATTGCTACCGGGCAAGAACAATTGACCATTGAAATTATCGACGATAAAAAGGCCAAATGCCTGAGCACATATACTACAGAAGTTAGCAAAGGCGTGAACCGGTTTGCATGGAATTTCAGCATAAAAAACCCAAAGTTGTGGTGGCCAAATGGGATGGGCGAGCCTTTTCTTTATTCGTTTTTGCTTAAAGCAAGCACCCAAAAAGTTTTTGCCGATACACTGATAAGGATTGGTTTGCGTGATATAAAATTGGTGCAAAATAAAGATACGGTGGGTGTTGGTTTCTTTTTTAGGGTGAATGGGAAGGACGTTTTTATGAAAGGGGCAAACTATATCCCACAGGATAATTTTCCGGCAAGGGTAAGCAATCAGCAATATTCCCAATTGATAGAAAATGCCAAAGCAGCTAATATGAACATGTTGCGAGTTTGGGGCGGTGGCTTTTACGAAAACGATATTTTTTACGATCTCTGCGACGAAAACGGTATTCTTGTTTGGCAGGATTTTATGTTTTCCTGTGCAATGTACCCTGGCGACCTGGATTTTATCAATAATGTAAGTAACGAGGCCACACAAGTTATAAAACGTTTGCGTAACCATGCCTGCCTTGCTTTGTGGTGTGGCAACAACGAGGTTGATAACGGTTGGAAAGACTGGGGCTGGCAAAAACAGTATAAGTATTCAAAGGCCGAATCATCAACAATTTATTCACATTATAAAAAGGTTTTTAACGATGTATTGCCAACACTTGTGGCCGAACTTGATGGTAAAACTCCCTATTGGCCCAGCTCTCCTGAATATGGTTGGGGGCACGGGGAAAGCAATACCCACGGCGATTCGCATTACTGGGGCGTTTGGTGGGGCAAAGAAGATTTTAAAATTTATGAAGATAAAGTTGGCCGTTTTATGAGCGAATATGGTTTTCAGGCTTATCCCGATTTCGAAACTGTAAATACTTTTTGTGCTGCCGGTGATTTATATATGTTTTCTGATGCACTGAAAAATCATCAAAAACATCCTGTCGGCAACGAAACTATTCTCGAATATATGGAAAGGGAATATCCTGTTTCCGATAGCTTGTTTGTTTTTACTTACCTCAGCCAATTGGTGCAGGCAGGCGGCATACAAACTGCTATCGAAGCGCACCGACGGGCAAAACCGTATTGCATGGGCACTCTTTATTGGCAATTAAACGATTGCTGGCCGGTAGTTTCATGGAGCAGTATCGATTATTATGGACGATGGAAAGCCCTGCATTACAAAGTCCGCGATTTGTACAAAAACTTTATGATTTCAGTCGATCAGCAGGATAGCATGTTGTTTTGTTATGTGGTTTCGGATTCGACAAAAAGTATTAAGGTTGATTTGGAAGTAGAACTTATAGATTTTTATGGGAATAAATTATTTTCGGAAGAATACGAAATGGAAATAAATTCCAATACCAGCAATATGGTAGCTACTTTTAATTTAAAAGAATTACTGCCCGATAGTATGTTGCAAAGAAGTTATATAAGCTTTTTGCTTTCGAAAGGCAGAAAAAAACTGGCAAACCGTCTTCATTATTTCGATGTGCCTAAAAACCTGCAACTCCCGAAGCCCAAAATAATAATGGAAGTTGATAAAGTAAAACAGGGCTACGAGATAAGCCTTGCTGCTGAACAATTAGTAAAAAACCTATATCTCCATACCGCCAAAGCAAAAGGACATTTTTCTGATAATTATTTCGATTTACTTCCTGACAAGGAAAAAATGATACTTTTTAAAACAGAAGATTTAATAGATTTTCCATTGAAAGAATTTCAATATCAGCATTTGCAGGAAGTGGGGGAGTAATAGGTTCAGGGTTCAAGGGTTCAGGGTTCAGT
>JAYENH010000157.1:0-4597 GCA_034721995.1 Bacteroidota bacterium | reverse complement strand
CCGAATGTTGGATTATTGTTCCGCCACATTGAAATCCTCCTTTAATTGTCCAGGCCAAACGTATGTTTCCATCGTCGACAAAAGCATTAAAGCGGACGAGGACGGAATCTAATTGTGCCATCAACATGTTGTTCGTAAACATGAAACACAAAAGGATAATGTATTTGTAAGTTTTCATCAGGCATACAACCCAAATAATGACAGCTTTGTTTATGCCCAAAAGCGTTTTAACTATTCCTTAAGGATTTGCTTAATAATTCCCTCTAAAACATCTTCCTTCTTTTCTATTTCAGATAGTAGTTTGAATTGTGTCCGGCAGCGGTCGAGTTTGTGATTTTCTCTCGAAGTTTTATAATATATGTCGCCTTCCAAAAAATCGGTAAGAAAGCGGAGGCCAATCATAAAAGTCATGATTTTTCCGCCAAAAACAAGGTTTTTAATTTCGTTTTCGGAAAGTGTATTTTTTAGTTCCGACAAATATCCTTTTGCCAGGACTTTAAAAATTTCGGTGCGCAAAACTACTTTCGATAAGTCAGTTTCATATTTTTTTTTTATCCAAAAGCCCCTCCAGTTCCGTGGCAACAAAGCTCATTAATTCTTTTACATATTCTTTTGAGAAATTGAAACGGATGCCTGCTGTTTCGTAAATTTCGGGGATGGTTTTAGTGTATCCCAGTTTTAGGGCATTCGTGTAATTTGCTATTGCTTTTGCCGGATTTTCCTTGTAATTTTTCCAAACCGCAATTGCCCCCAACTGCGCTATTGCATATTCGATATAGTAAAATGGCACCTCGAAAATATGCAGTTGCTTTTGCCAGTTTTTTGCGTAAGCAGTTTCAAATCCCGACCAATCGACCAGTGTGCCACCAAATTCTTTTGCAATTTCGGCCCATGCATTTGCCCGTTCTGTGTGCGAATGTTTTGGATTAAGGTAAAGCCAATGCTGAAATTTATCGACTGTGGCAACCCAGGGAAGAACTTCTATTATGCCTTCGAGTTGGCTACGGCGTGCCCGCTTCAGATCCTCTTCCGATTTAAAAAAAACATCCCAATGCTCCATCGAAATCAGCTCCATCGACATTGAGGCCAGTTCGGCAACTTCTGATGGGGTCGATTTAAAATCGACAAGGGCCAGATTACTTGTTAGAAAAGAATGGATTGCATGGCCTCCCTCGTGTACCATAGTTTCCAAATCGCGCAGGTTGCCCGTGGCATTCATGAAAATAAATGGCACATTGCTTTCGTGAAGCGGGTAATTAAATCCTCCAGGTGCTTTGCCTTTACGCGAATCTAAATCTAAATATTTCATTTCGTCCATTGTGGAAATGAAAGATCCAAAACGGGGATCGATCTTTTTGAAACATTTTATGGTATTCGTAATTAATTCCGAACTTTTTTTAAAAGGCTTTAGAGCCGGTTTCAGGTCAATATCAACGACTGTATCCCAGGGGCGTAATTTTTCGTAGCCAAGTTTTTCCTTTCTGTTTTTCTGAATTTTTTCGACAAGCGGTTTTACTTCCGATGCAATAGCTTCGTGAAATTTCAAAACATCATCAACCGAATAATCAAAACGGTTTAGCTCGTCTGCTTTAAAATCCCGGTAATTCGTATATCCGGCATTGGCTGCCAGATTTTGCCGTTTCTCAATCAGCCTGTCCAACAGCTTGTCAAGTTTTTCAACATCTTTCAAACGTCTTTCAGTAATCAGTTTAAACACATCTTTACGGACATTCCTGTTGGTATCGCGCAGAAAATTTGCCGCCTTTTGCAGGGTCATTTCTTCGCTGTTGTAGTTTATTGTCATTTCCGAAGAAACAAGGCCAAACTCCTGTTCCTCTTTCTGAAGCTCAGCTTTTAAAGGAATATTTTCTTTCCTGAAAAGTTTAATCTGGTTGCGTATCGAGCGCATCATTACTGAATATCCATCCTCATTTATTTCATCAACATAAGTAAGTTTTGCCAGTTTTTGATCAAGTTTGTTCGATTGCTCAGATATGCGCGGTTCTATTTCGCTGACAAAAAAGTTGAATTGCTCGGCAAGTTTTGTATTACCCGTTTCTAAGTTCATTTTAATATATCGCCAGGCAAGCTCCTCGTCGAGCACAGCGTCTAATTCGCTACGGTTTGACAGCCATTCTTTCATGCCTTCCGCAGAAACGATTTTACGTTTTTCAAGTTCGATGAAATATTTTTCGACATTGCCCCACGATTTTATTGACAAATCTTTGGGCAGGAATTTTCTTTTCAAAGGTTTCATTTTTCAAATAAATTATAAAATAAATATTGTTGGACAATATTATAATAAATCATAAAACTTATTGGGTGCGAAATAGAAAAAATAAAACATGAGCGTAAAATCATTTTACTACATTTGCTGATACTAATAATTAAACAATTAAACAATGAAGCTATGAAAAACAAAAAAATCTTTAATGCAATTCTTGCAATTTTTGTTTTTGCGAACACAGGATGTTTCGCACAAACTCCTGTCTGTGGCAGTACAGGATGTGATTATACTATTGATTGGGATGTTGGTATCTGGGATGGGGCCAGTGTCTCTGATGGAGAAACAATTTGCATAGAGGGTAATCCCGGTAATGGTATACGAAATGAATTAATAATTAAGAATCTACTTGGCACTGCTAACAGCAAAATAATAGTAATGCCTTGTAGTGATCTTGTAACCTTTATACCTGGAGCTACAAATGTTAAATTTTGTATCAATTTTGAAAATTGCAAATATTTTATACTCACAGGAGATGGCATCGAAAATCAAAAATATGGAATAAAGTTATTGCTTAACGACAATATAAATGTTGATAATGGTATTAAGTTTGGGCCTTATTGCAAAGAATATAATATCAATAACATTGAAATATCAAACAAAAAAGACACAAAATATTTGTAATGTAACTTATGAAAAAGCTACTATCTATATTTTTTATTATCAGCTATTTACCTATTTGCAACAATGCAAACGTAGTTGCCCAACAAGCCCAATGGGATTGGGCGCAATCGTTTGGAGCCAACGGAAGCGACAAAGGCAATGCTATTTGTTCGGATAAAAATGGTAATATTTACATTTCAGGAGGTTTTTCAAGTTCAATTGCTTTTGGTAATACTGCTTTAAATGCTTCTGGACCGGAAAGTTTCTTTATAGCAAAATTTAACCCCAATGGCAATAATTTATGGGCGAAAACGCTGCTTGCCGGTTGGTATGTACGGGGTTATGATATTTGTTGCGATACAGCCTGTAATGTGTATGCTATTGGGGTTTTCAATTCGGGTATTGTTAGTGCTACCGATACCATTATGACTTATGGTGACAACGATGTTTTCCTGATAAAATACGATAGCACAGGTATAGAGCAATGGCTTAATCAGATTGGTGGTATTGCGAATGATATTTCTTTAGGGGGTATAGCTGCCGATATTTCAGGGAATGTATATTGTACCGGTCGTTTCTATAGCCCCCAGCTTTTTGTGTGTGATGATACACTTTTTTCCAATGGTTCCAGCGATATTTTTCTTGTAAAATATAATAATAACGGTAATCTTGTATGGGAATTAAATGAAGGTGGTATCAGTTCTGAGAGTGGTAATGGTTTAATCATTGACGGAAATAACAATATTTACATAGCAGGTAAGTTTCGGAGTCAAACAATAAACTTTGGAACTACTGTATTAGCAAATCCCACAACTAGTACGAGTAACTTTTTTTTAGCAAAATACAATTACAATGGTGAAATACAATGGGCAAAACAGGCTTTTGGGAATAACCGTGATGAAGGTTGGTCAATAGTATGCGATAGCAATAATAATGTTGTAGTGGTTTGTAATTCGGTTAGCGATAGTATATCTTTTGATAGTGTAAATTATATTATTCCAACTATTCTTTATGAAAAAATCTATATTGCAAAATACGACTCATCAGGAAATGTATTGTGGGTACAAAGTCCAGTAGACCATAGCCAAAGCAAAACTGGTATTTGCTTAGACAACTCCAATAATATTTATATATCAGGCAGGTTTAAGGATTCATTTTATTTTGGAAATATTACTCTATCTGGGGTCTCTGCTCGTAATTGTTACGTTGCTAAATATAATCCGAGCGGTGTTGCACAATGGGCACTTAGCTCTTTTGGCTCTTTGTTAGATGAAGCTTATGGTATTTGTAGCAATGTTAATAATAATTTATATATAACAGGTTATATGCGTAGCCCTTATGTTGCATTTGGAAGCGATACTGTTTATAACAGCTCTCTTAATGATTCGGATGTTTTCCTTGCCAAAATACTAAACCAGATAAGCCTGACAGATACCCAACAAATTGCACTTCCACAGGGCTGGAAAATATTTTCGACTTATATAAACCCGTTTGAACCTGCCGTAGATAGCGTTTTTTCTGATATACTGCCTGAGCTGATAATTATGAAAGAAGATGTTGGAAATATTTATTATCCGCAATATTTTATAAACACCATTGGCAATTTAGAATTTACCGAAGGCTACCATATAAAAATGTCGTCGCAGCAAACCCTTAATGTTATAGGTTATGCAGCAGAGCCGGAAAATACACCAATGCCTTTGCCATCGG
>JAYENH010000156.1:0-4599 GCA_034721995.1 Bacteroidota bacterium | reverse complement strand
ACACTTGCAAGAAAATTATTTTCGCGACGCTCAAGCACATTGTCGTTTAGCGATACCCCCGGCGTAACAAGTTCGGTTACCCCGCGCTTTACAATTTTTTTTGTAAGTTTCGGGTCTTCCAATTGTTCGCAAACGGCTACTCTTTGCCCTGCCCTTACAAGTTTTGGCAAATATGTATCGAGTGCATGATGAGGGAATCCGGCCAACTCAATAAACGAGGCTGCACCATTTGCCCGCCTGGTTAGTGTTATGCCAAGAATTTCAGAAGTCCTGATTGCATCTTTCGAAAATGTTTCGTAAAAATCGCCAACACGAAAAAGCAAAATAGCATCGGGGTGCTTTGCTTTAATCGCATTGTACTGCTTCATTAAAGGTGTTTTTACAATATCTTTTGCCACAAAATAATTCTTTCAGTTATTTATGGAACAAAGATAGGAAAACAATTTTTTAGTCTGCAGTCTTTAGTTTTTAGTCCTCAGTTTTCAGTCTTCAGTCAGCAACCAACATTCAGCAATAAAACATTTAAACCTCTGAATCTTAGTCTTTGAGATTTATGCCTTTCAACCTCTGAACTCTTACAACTATTAATCAATTAGAATAACTTTCGAGATAGATTTTCCGGGGGCGTATTTTATTTCAGCAATATATTTACCGCTTTGTAAATGTGGTAGATTTACTTGTATTTTTTCAGATTTGGTTTTTAATCTTTGTTTAAATATCATTTGCCCAAACTGGGTGTATAAAACCAAATATACATAATTGTTCGGGCAACACGAAAGTCCTTCAATTGTTAAATTTCTAGTTAAAGGATTAGGGTAAATTTTTATTTTTGATTTAGGCTGAATTTCATCAACATTACTAAATTCAATTGTTGTAAAACCAAATACAGGACTCCAATTTCCATAGTTTAAACCATTGTATGATTTTACATGCCAGAAGTAGCTTGTGTTTGGATCAAGATTATTTAATAAAACAAATGTGTCAGTAACATTTTGTGTAATAGCATTTGAAAGAAAATCAGGATTAGTACCGTACTCTAATGTGTATTCACTTACTCCGTCAACGGTTTCCCATTTTAATCCTGTAGATTGATGATCAATGTTAATTGTCCCGTTTTCAGGAATTAAAAGTATTGGAGCTGAAGGCAGTATTACAGGAATCGACATGTACTCTGTATTTGGGATAATATCAGATGGCCCGGAACCTCCGGGTGTAATATCAAAAGAACCTGTTCCTGCCAGGAGGTTGAATTCTGCGTTTGATGATAGCCTTGATAATTGAAATCGAAACTCTGCAAAGTGGTCATTGTGAAACGAGACATTAAAATTGAGATCCGAAATTATATCGCCATATTTATTACGTGCTTCGTAAAATGTTGTGCCGGGCACCATGCATGTTTGATAAACAAAAACTGCAATATCGAATTTCATCGAGTTGTTAGCTTGTCCCGATTGTAAATTATTTTGCCACAGTTCAAAGCCATCGTTTACTACAAGATTAGTGTCGAAAGCTATAACAAAGCCTCTGTCTGAACTTTGTGTATTGTGCGATTCTATTTTTATCCACAGGCTGTCGACCGTAATATCAATGGCATAATATACTGCGAGTGCATCCATAAAGCCAGGGTAATCATCATTAATTTCATCATCGGCAAGTTTTATGAAATTTTGAGAAAATATTAGCTGGCAGGCAATGAGGTTTAAAGCAATCAGAATTGTAAAGTTTTTCATGGTTTAGGGTTTTTTGATAAATAATCCTGATGGCTTTTACAATCACCATACCTGTAATTGTAAGTAACAATACTGTAATATTTTACAGATGATAGTTACAGATAATTAGCCCATAAATGAACGGTATTAATGCAGGTTGTGTCCGAAATCGAACAGAGAAAAATGATGAGTGATTTTAGATTTATTGGATTAGATTGATGGGAGATGGAGATAGATTGACCCTAAACTAAATATTAGCATCAACCAATTCCAATAATTTATCCTGATCAATAGGTTTTGCCATATAGTCGTCGCAACCGGCAAGAAGTGATTTTTCGCGGTCGCCATCAAGGGCAAAAGCTGTAAGGGCAATAATAGGAAGATTTGGCCTTTTCTTTTTGATTATACGTGTAGCATCGTATCCATTCATGTCTGGCATTTTAATGTCCATTAAAATAATATCAACGGGAATATTTTTTTTGACATAATCAACAGCTTCTTCGCCATTTTTTGCTCTAACGATTGTGGCCGATCCTCTTAATAAAAAAGTTTCGGCAAGAAAAAAGTTTGAGTGTTCATCTTCAACAATAAGAATTGTTTTTCCTTTCCAATTATAATTGTCGGTAGAATTTTCCATCAATTTACAGATTTATATGCTGGTACAAAGAAATAAAAATTGTATAATTTTTCCTACGGAATATGATAATTATTAAAAAACCAACAAAAAAAAATGAATTTGTCATATTTTGAAATTAATTTTTATGTTATTTTAGCCGTTTGATTATAGAAATTATTAAGCAAATAAAAACCAGTTATTATGGCAAAAAGAACTATCGTGAAAATGCCCGGCGACGGGATTGGAGTTGTTGTATTAGAAGAAACAATCAGAGTTTTAAATGCTGCCGGTTTCGAGGCAGATTATGTTGAAGGCGACATTGGTTGGGAGTTTTGGCGAAAAGAAGGAAATCCACTTCCTCAGCGTACTCTCGATTTGTTGGCCAAGCATAAAATTGCACTTTTTGGAGCTATCACATCCAAGCCAAAAGATGCAGCTTTTGATGAATTATCTCCCGAACTTAAAGAAAAGGGATTGGTTTATTCAAGTCCTATTGTTGGTTTAAGGCAGCATTTTGGTCTGGATATTTGCCTACGTCCTTGCAAGTCGTACAAAGGCAATCCGCTCAACTTTATCAGGCGGGGAAAAGGCGATAGCATTGAAGAGCCGATGGTTGATGTAGCAATTTTCCGTCAAAATACCGAAGGCCTTTACGGAGGCGTTGAATGGACGAACCCACCCGATAAAGTTTATGAAGGCTTATCAACCCATCCTAAGTTTGTGAAGAATTTTGGCGATGTTCCACGCGAAGAATTATCGGTTTCGACTCGTATTTTTACTAAAAATGCAACTGAGCGAATTCTTCGTGCAGCTTTCGATCATGCTGTTAAATATGCTTATAAGTCGGTTACAGTTTGCGAAAAGCCAAACGTAATACGCGAAACATCCGGAATGATGTTTAAGATGGCTCAGGAAATTCAAAAGAAAGATTATTCCCAAATCGAACTTTGGAATACCAACATTGATGCACAAATGATGTGGTTGACCAAAAACCCTGAGAACTATGGCGTAATTGTAGCTGGAAATATGTTTGGAGATATTGTTTCTGATGGTTTTGCCGGATTAATCGGAGGCCTCGGCTTTGCTTGTAGTGCACAGATAAATCCTGATACCGGAATTGGTGTTTTTGAGCCAACACATGGATCAGCACCAAAATATGCCGATTACCCTGTTTCTATCGTAAACCCGATTGCAATGATTGAATCGGCTTGTATGATGCTTGATTTTATTGATGAAAACGATACTGCTAAGAAAATCCGCAAAGCTGTAGCCGAAGTTATTACCGAAGGGAAAGTCCGTACTTATGATATGGCAAAAATGTCGGGACGTGCCGATGTTGTTGAAAAAGGTGCTGCTTCTACAATTGAAATGGCCGATGCTGTAATTGCGAAATTGTAAAGAAGATGGAAGTCCGAAGATGGAAGATGGAAGACAGAAGTGTAACTTCAGACTCCTGTCTTCGGACTTAAAAATTTTAACTAAATAAGAAAGACATGACAAAAGAAGTATATACCCTATGGCCCGAATTAAACTGGATAGAGAACGAAGAGCTTCGTAACCAGACGGCAAAAACATGGGAGTTGGCACTTGAAAGAAGTGCATTAACTGCTGATGATCTGAACAGGATACCGTTCACTTTGCTTTGTGGCCCCGATTTAAAGGTAACTTTTATGGACCACAAACGCTCAGTAGTACATATAGCAAGGGATGCCGGTCAGAAAATAAATGATATGTACCACGGGGAGCTTACCTGCAACATGGACGTGTTGATTGCCGGTGCCATACTTGCCGATGTTGGCAAATTGCTGGAATACGAGTTAGACCAAGACGGGAAAGCTGTTCAGGGAAATTACGGCAAATATGTAAGACATCCATTTTCGGGTGTTTCCTTGGCCGAGGAGTGTAAGGTTCCTGCCGAAGTGTGCCATATTATTGCAGCTCATGCCGGCGAAGGAAACATGATTAAACGTACCACCGAAGCTTATGTGGTACATCATGCCGATTTCATGACTTTCCTTCCTTTTAAAGAAAGATTGATAGTGAAATAGTTTTTAATTATGAATAAAAAAAAACAGCCTTGCACATTTGTAAGGTTGTTTTTTTTTGGAGACTGTTCTTTAGCCTGTAAAAAAATCGAAAACATTCCCAAGCTTGCTTGATTCTGATTTAAAGAATTCGGTGTAAGTGCATCGGCGGCAAGTTACCGTTGTGTATTTTTTATTCTGAACATCAAATATTTTGGTCCAGAATCCTCCCGAAACATACATCTCTCCG
>JAYENH010000155.1:0-4616 GCA_034721995.1 Bacteroidota bacterium | reverse complement strand
AAGGTTTTTCGGTTTCACCCCGTTTTTTTAAGTGGGTTCTGGACTCCACTTTTGCCCTACTTTATTTTTGGGATTGTTCAGGTCAAATTCTTATCCCGCTATGTTAAATCTTTGTCCGAATAGTTTTTGTCAGTCTATTTTTTTATTCCGATTAAGTCGGTTGCTTTACTGACTGTTTTTCTTCGTTCTCTAATTGCCCATAACTCGTAGATATTTACTACACACTTGCGTATATTTCGCCTTTCGGCATTGTCATGTCTCGTTGTGTGCGTTTGCTTGCTAAATATCTTAATTGCTTTGTTTTCATAGTCTTGTTGTTAATATTCTGTAAAAATATATAATTATTATCAAACATCAAAGCCACTGAGAGTATTTTCTATTTCCAAAATACTGTTTCGAAATTGCACAAATATATCTGTTTTCAATCTTTAATTCAGGTATATTGCTTGTACTACCGCCAGAATATTTTCCACCAAATTGCACTCCGGGCAGATTATCTATTGGCCATGGTTTTTCCCTTTGCCGCTTTCTATAAAAATCAACTTCCTATCAGGCAAAATATCAGTAGATTAAAGCTTAAGGCTCAGCTATACTCATGTCCTGCAAATATAGCAACACCTGGTTGATTATGTGTTTTATAAACGTTTATAAACGTTTATAAACGCTTAATAACACGTTTATTAAATGCAAATATTGCAGAAAGACATAATGGACAGACAGGATAAAACATTCTGTAACAGCCAATATCAAAGTGCAATTCATAGTTCAATAATGAGCGAAAAAAATAGAAGACCAAAAATTGCAGACTGAAGACCTATTACTAATAGCTGCCTTCTTTCAATCTTAGTCTCCCGACTTCCGACTTCCGACTTTTTTACTACTTTTATTCTTTCAGTTTGCAATTTTTTTATTGATTGATGCTCATTGATTTGAGTTTTAAATTTGTGTTATTTTAAATATGATAGATCAGGTAACCATCGACAGGATATTTCAATCGGCAGAAATTGTTGATGTGGTCGAGGATTTTGTTCCCTTAAAAAGAAGGGGGGTAAATTATCTTGGTTTATGCCCTTTCCATAACGAAAAAACTCCTTCGTTTACTGTTTCGCCCGCAAAGGGTATTTACAAATGTTTTGGCTGTGGCAAAGGCGGAAGCTCTGTTAACTTTATTATGGAGCACGAAAGTATTTCTTATATCGAGGCACTGAAATACCTTGCCAAAAAATACCATATTGATATAGAAGAAAAGGAAATGACGGCTGACGAAATGGAAAAGAAAAATCAGCGCGAAAGCCTGATGATCGTTTCCGGTTTTGCCGCAACTTATTTCAGCGAGCAATTGCACAATCACGACGAGGGAAAAGCTGTTGGGCTTAGTTATTTTAAAGAACGGGGGTTTCGTGATGAGATAATTGAAAAATTCGGTTTGGGTTACTGTCTCGAAAAAAAGGATGCCTTTACCGAGGCTGCCCTGAAAAAGGGTTACAAAATGAAGTTTCTTACCGAATCCGGCCTTACCATAAAAAAGGATGATTGGAAAGTAGATCGCTTTAACGGGAGGGTGATTTTTCCGATATTAAATATTGCAGGAAAAGCCATTGCCTTTGGCGGGCGCACCCTTAAAAGCGACAAGAAAATTGCTAAATACCTGAACTCGCCCGAATCGCCAATCTATCATAAAAGCTATATTGTTTATGGTATTTTTCAGGCAAAACGCAGCATTGTGCAATTAGATAAATGCTACCTTACCGAAGGATATACCGATGTTATTTCGCTTCATCAGTCGGGCATCGAAAATGTGGTGGCCTCGTCGGGCACATCACTTACTTCGGAGCAGATTAGGTTGATAAAACGTTTTACGCCAAACATTACAATTTTATACGATGGCGACGAAGCAGGTGTAAAAGCATCGATTCGTGGCATCGACCTGATACTCGAAGAGGGGATGAACGTAAAAATCCTGTTATTCCCCACCGGCGAAGACCCCGACTCTTATGCCCGCTCGCACAGCGAAACAGAACTGAAAGAGTTTATCGAAAAAAACGAGCAGGATTTTATTTCCTTTAAAACCCGTCTGTTACAAAAAGAAGCCAAAACAGATCCGGTAAAAAAGGCTCGTCTTATAAAAGATATTGTGGCTTCGATTGCTGTTATCCCCGATAAAATTACCCGATCGGTTTTTATAAAGCAAACCAGCTCCGATATTAATATAAGTGAGGAAGTGCTTTACGACGAGGTGTCTGCCATTTTGCGAAAAAAGACCGAAAAAAAATTACAAAGGCGAAATTATGATGCACAAAGTGAAGTTGTTCAGAAAAAGAAAAGGGGGAATTTACCCTTAGAAAAAAATGAAGGCGAAATTTTTGAAAGGGAAATTATAAGACTTTTAATACTTTATGGAAATAATGAATTGTTCGAACTTGAAACTGACGATGAAGAAAACCCTGAGAAGATTTCGGTAGTAGATTTTGTTATTAATGAAATTGAACCCCAAAAAAATATTCTCGATTTTAAAAATCAGGTGTTAAACGAAATTTTTGAAATTATTCAGGATCATAGAAAAAGAACAGGGGAAATTGAAATTGATAAACTGATAAATAATCCTAATCAAGAAATTAGTTCCTTGTCTGCCGATATTTTAAGTGGCTCATATCAATTGAGCAAGGTGTGGTCTAAAAAGGAAACATTTGTTGAAACCGAAGACATGAAACTGAACGAACTGGTTCCCGAAACCCTCATGTCGTTTCAACAGTTCAAAATAGATTTGCTGATTAAAGAACACGAAGAACAATTAAAAGAAAAGCTTTCGGATGAAGAGATGATTGAAATACTTCAAAAAATTAAAGACCTGAAAAACATAAACCTTTCCTTAGCCAAAAAATTAGGAGACCGAACTATAACATAGCAAGCAAGTTGAGTGCTTGAGTTGTTGGTTGAAGCAATAAGTATTAATCATCGAAACATCATAGAATCGTTCTAAATAGAGATAGCCAAATTATGGTAAAAAATAATTTGCTTATTTTGTTTTTAAATAAACTAAGTTGATAGTTATGAAGTATTTTTATCTTTTGATTGTATTCCTCTTTTGTACTTATTTCGCAAATGCACAGCTTATTGCCGATAATTATAAGATAGTTACAGACATATCATCCAAAAACGATATTGCCGGATTTCAATTTCCTGATGAATCATCTTTAAAATCATCAGGATTAAATGGAGCTGAAATCAATAAAAGAAGGCGCAGGCAAAATAAATACAGAAAAGGACCTGATAATATTATTAAAACAAACCTTACAAATCTAATTTACCTCAGCCCTACGCTTGCTTACGAGAAAATACTTTCAAGCAACATAAGTCTGGGAGGATCGCTTAGCTATTCGCATATCAGGATAAAACAACTGAAAATGAAATTTACCGGCCCAAAAATTTGCTTCGATTTTAAATATTATGTTACGCAAAATGCACCAACAGGCTTTTTTATTGGTGCGTTTACTTATTTTAATTCCTATACTTTGGTTCTCGAAAACCAGTTTTATGTCGACCCAATTACCAATGAAACATTAAATGAATTTATTGCCAACCTTAAAAATTACGGACTGGGAGCAATTTGGGGTTATCAGTTTATTACAAATTTTGGCATGGCCATAAATTTGTATTCAGGTTTTGGTGGCGGAGGAAGTACCTTGAAAATTAAGCAAGGCCAAATAGATGAATTCGATATTAGCATACTCGACACTTACACCTTTAGGGGCGGTGTATCAATCGGTTGGGCTTTTTAATATTAAGAGCATTTTATTTTTATTCTGATAATTATGAAATCGAAACAATTTTTACAAATTGCAATTTTTATTTTCCTGATATTAATGGTATTTATTACCCATGCACAGAAAACATCAGGGAATAACAGTTATTATGAAGGCAATATCAAAACTGAATATCAGGATATTTTAGTTTGGATAAGCATATTGAATGAAAATACCGATTCGCTAAAAGCCTTTATCGATGTACCTGAACAGGGAGCTTACAACACACAAATTGATAGCATCCGAATTGACGGACAACAGATTTGGATAAATATAAAATCTTATGCTACTGTATTTCAGGCTGATTTTTCTGAAAATCGGGAAAAGATTTCAGGGATTTGGAACCAGGCAAACCAAAATTATGAACTTAACATGATCAGGTTAGAGAAGAAACCTGAGTTGATACGCCCACAGGAACCGAAGGAGCCATTTCCATATCGTTCGGAGGATGTGTTTTTCGATAATAAATCAGCAAAAATAAAATTAGCAGGAACACTTACTTTACCTGAAAAAAGTTGGCAAGCACCAGCAGTTATCCTTGTGCCGGGTTCGGGGCCGCAAAACAGGAACTCCGAAATACTTGGACACAAACCCTTTTTGGTATTATCAGATTTTCTTACCAGGATGGGAATTGCGGTACTTCGCTACGATGAACGGGGCATTGGCGAATCGGAAGGAAAATTCTCAACGGCAACAACTTTTGATCTGTCGGAGGATGTAATGGCGGCTTATGAGTACCTGAGGAACCACAAAGGGATCAATTCAGAAAAGATTGGAATAATTGGCCACAGCGAAGGGGGATTAATTGCCCCT
>JAYENH010000154.1:0-4620 GCA_034721995.1 Bacteroidota bacterium | reverse complement strand
GAATTTTCTATCATTGTTAATAACAACGATGTTGAAGAAGCTTTTTCTGTTTTGAAAAACCTGAAGAAATAATGAAGATCAATCTAATAAGTGATACGGTAACCAAACCAACACCTGCCATGTTGCGGGCTATGTTCAATGCCGAAGTGGGCGACGATGTTTTTAAAACTGACCCTACGGTAAACGCCCTTGAAGCAAAAGTGGCTAAAATGTTTGGAAAGGAAGCTGCCATTTTTTGCCCATCGGGAACTATGACCAACCAGATAGCCGTTAAAGTACATACCCAACCCGGCGACCTTGTTATTACTGATAAATTGGCGCATGTTTATAATTACGAAGGAGGTGGAATTGCTGTTAACTCCGGAGCCACCTGTAAATTGCTTGATGGCGATCGTGGCAGGTTTACGGCAGAACAAGTTATACTGGCCATTCCTCCCGACGATGTTCATTTTCCGCAACCATCATTGATAACAGTTGAAAATACTACCAACAAAGGAGGTGGGGCATGTTGGAAATTTAGCGAGCTTAATAAATTACAAAAGTTAAGCATAAAACATAATCTTGCTTTTCATTTAGATGGTGCCAGGCTTTTTAATGCACTTGTCGAAAAAAACGAAAGCACATTTCAATACGGGCAACTGTTCGATACAATTTCAATTTGTTTATCGAAAGGACTGGGAGCTCCTGTAGGTTCGGTTTTAACCGGTTCCGAAAAGCAAATTAAAAAAGCACATCAAATCCGCAAAATTTTTGGTGGTGGTATGCGACAGGCCGGATACCTTGCTGCCGCCGGTATTTATGCTTTAGATCACAATATCGAACGCCTTAAAGATGATCATCGAAGAGCGCAGGAGATTGTTGGTATCTTAAAGAAATTAACTTTTATAAAAGATATTGAACCTGTTGAAACTAACATAATTATCTTTTATATTTCTGATGATATCGACGAAGAACTTTTTATCATGAAAATGGAAGAGAAAGAAATATTATTAGTGTCGATGGGAGATAGAAAATTGAGGATGGTAACCCATCTTGATTTTACTGATGATATGCTTGAGGAACTTCATAAAAAGCTATTATTAATTAAATTCTAAAACATCAGGGAAAATGTTGTTCAAAATAAAATCAAAAAAAAACACTAAAAATATACTGATAATGCGACATGCAAAATCAGATTGGTCCTTAGATTTAGATTCCGATTTCGAAAGACCTTTAAACAAACGCGGAAAAAAAGATGCCCCGCGGATGGGTAAGGAAATGCTTGACAGAAAAATAGTTCCTGATCACATTCTGGCAAGTACCGCCAAACGTGCTGTCGAAACGGTTGAAGCTGTGGTTAAGGCTTGTGCTTATCAGGGGAAGATCAATTATTTCGATGATTTTTATTCAGGAAATATTGATTCTGTTTTTGAACAAATACAAAAGCTTGATAATTTATATGGGCGTGTTTTACTTATTGGCCACAATCCTACCTGGGAAAGCTTATCTGAATTGTTAATTTCAAAAGATATGTTTATAGAAATGCCAACATCAACCCTTGTTTCGGTAAATGCTTATATTGATGACTGGAAAAAACTTGAACCAAAAAGTTGCAAATTCAATTGGTTAATAAAACCGAGGGAGTTAATGGAGTTTTGAGTTCCCGGTTCAAAGTTGAGCGAAGCGAAGCTAATCGGGATTCGGAATATTAAATTGTGGCATTTTTCATTTCCGGGTTTACACTTTTTTAGTAATGTTGGGTTTTCCTCTCTGTGATACTCTCCTGCAAAAAGCGGGACAAGTTGTGTAAAACTCTGTGGTTAATAGAAATATGAAGTTTAACCACAGAGTTATCAGAGAAATAACACAGAGATACACAGAGGAAAAAGTGTAAACTACTTTTAGTGGTATATGAAAAATGCCTAAATTGTTTATGTTTTAAGAGAAAGCTTTATCATCAATCGTAAATCATCAATCGTAATTTTTTACTTTCCGTTTTTGAAAGGTAGGAAATGTCCCATCTTCAATTTTTTTGTTTCGAGATAAAACTCATTGTATTTGTTTGGCTCAATAATAATTGGGATATTTTCTATTATTTCCAGACCGTAACCTTCGAGGCCTGCACGTTTTACAGGATTGTTTGTCATTAAGCGGAGCCTGCAAACACCAAGCTCCCGTAATATTTGCGCCCCAACACCATAGTCCCTTTCATCATCTTTAAATCCCAAATGATGATTCGCTTCTACCGTATCAAATCCTTCTTCCTGAAGTTTGTAAGCCTTAATTTTATTGAACAATCCAATGCCACGGCCTTCCTGGTTCATATATACAAGTACGCCTTTTCCGGCTTTATCTATCATTTGCATTGCTTTGTGCAATTGCTCTCCACAATCGCATTTCTTCGATGCGAAAATATCGCCTGTAACACATGATGAATGCACTCTTACAAGAATAGCCTCGTTTTTTCCCCAACTTCCTTTAATAAGTGCAACATGTTCGAGACCATTAGATTTTTGCCTGAATGGGATTAGCTTAAATGAACCATATTCTGTGGGCAAACTAACTTTTACACCTTTTTCAATCAGGCTGTCTTTCTGTAGCCGGTATTTAATAAGCTCTTCGATAGAAATTATTTTCAGGTTGAAATTAGCAGCAATTTTTAGTAGTTCGGGAAGCCTGGCCATGCTACCATCTTCATTCATAATTTCTACCAATACCCCACCGGGCTTTAGTCCTGCCATACGCGAAAGATCTACAGATGCTTCGGTATGCCCGGCGCGTCGTAATACGCCACGACTTTTCGACTTTAAAGGAAAAATATGTCCTGGCCTGCCCAGTTCTTCAGAAGTTGTATCGGGATTAACAAGAGCCTTGATTGTTTTGGCCCGGTCGTGTACCGATATTCCTGTTGTACAACCATTGCCAATCAAATCAACCGAAATGGTGAACGGAGTTTCATGAAGTGCTGTATTTTTTCCAACCATTAAATCAAGTTCGAGTTTCTCGCAGGTTTCTTCAGGAATTGGGGTGCAGATTAAACCGCGGCCATGGGTGGCCATAAAATTTACTATTTCGGGAGTAATCAATTCTGCAGCAGCAATAAAATCGCCTTCGTTTTCGCGATTTTCGTCATCAACAACAATAATAACTTTTCCGTTTTTAATGTCTTCAATAGCCTCGTCTATGGTATTTAACTTAACTATGTTATTTACAGTATCTTTAACCATGTTGATAAAATTCAAATTTTCAGAAAACAAAGTAACTCATGTTTAGTTTTGAAAAACAGTGCAAAATTAATTAATTTAATGTGTATTGTCTTTTATTTTACTGTAGAAATACTTTTTGAAGTATAAAAAATTCAGGGTGTAGGTTGCAGTTCAAAAAAAAGATACCAGATAATATCGTATTAATATTACGACAGCCAACTGTAAACCGCCTATTTCTTCTCAATAAACCTAATGACCTTTTTTCCCTGTTTTCGGCCTTTTGCATTTACTCCTTTTATTGTTTGATATTCGTATTTTGGAAACATTTTAGTACTGAGATACATGGATAAAATAATCAGGACAATTGTCAGCAGTAAATCTCCAATCATAATATAAATAAATCTGTTCATTACTAATGGTATTCCTGCCACAATGTTAAAAAAACCGAGAAAGCCAACATTCAGGATGCTCTTGCCATCTTTTGCTAATACACCAATAAATAAAAAGGAAAGCACTATAGGGAAAATAAAATAATAATGATTTTGTCCGGTACCTCTAATAAATATATTTACCGAAAAATAATATTTGTATGCCAAAGCAATTACTATTGCTACTGTAAACCCCAGCATAACTGTTTTTAACCGCTCCATGCATAATGTTGTCGGTTTGTTACGGATAATTTCAGCTATCTCATAGTCTTTAAAATCAGAATACTCGGCATAAAGGCTATCAAAAACCTCTTGTTTACTACTACCTTGCTTAAGTTTTTCTATTACTTTTCTTTTTATTTCTTTCTTTCGAGACATTTTATTCATCACCCTATTTATTGTATTCAGATTGAATTGATCTTCTTAACATATCTATGGCCGAAATTGTTGACTTTTCAATATTTCTTTCGCGATGATCTCCCATCATAAATTTCTTCGCGATGATTTCTTTCGACGATGCCACAGCAATCCAGGTTGTCCCAACTGGTTTTTCAATTGTTCCTCCACCCGGGCCGGCAATGCCCGAAGTAGCAATAGCATAATCTGTGTTTAGTAATTTACGTGCACTATCGGCCATTTCTTCAACTACAGCCCGGCTAACAGCACCATGCTTGACGAGACTTTCGGATTTTACTCCAAGCACTCGTTCTTTTATTTCGTTCGAGTAAGCCACAATACTGCCAGTAAAATAATCAGAACTCCCCGCTACCGATGTAAAATAATGAGCAATTTTTCCGCCCGTACAACTTTCGGCAGTCGAAACAGTTTTTTTCATTTGACGCAATAATTTCCCAATGCTTTCCTGTACCGGGGCTGCATCGTAATTTGCAATTACTCCCGGAATATATTTTTCGAGTTTTTTAATTTGATCAGAAATAATAGAGCGAATAGCATTGTCATCTTTCCCCTGCATACTCAAACGCAACCTTACTTTGCCTGGCGACGGC
>JAYENH010000153.1:0-4632 GCA_034721995.1 Bacteroidota bacterium | reverse complement strand
AATACTCAAATGCAATGGCTTCGCCCCATTTCGTGCGGTTAATATATGGCGTTATCACATGCCCAAAAAACGATGACCTGTCGAAATATTTATAAAATACAGCGAGATTAATTCCGCTACCCATAAAATGAAAGTCAACAGCACCAAACTGAAACCAGTATCTATCCTGCGAAACACCTGCTTTAAAACTTGGGATCAATGTCCACTTTTCTTTTAGCTCATAAATAAGGTACCGACCATCCGGCCTCTCTTCTACACGGCAATCCACATCGGTAAAAAGGGTCGTGTTTTTTATATGTTGAATATCGTGGGCAATCATTGCCGAATCGTAAACCGAACCCTTTTCACACTGTGTACAATTCAATAAAAATGATCTTTTACACCGTTTCAGGCCTTCGAATCCAATAGTATCAATTTGGTTAGTTTCCTGTGCCTGTATCACGAAAGCCATTATCAGGCTTATCACAAAAATAAAGCTTCTTTTCATAAATAATTTTTAGTGATTAGTAGTGGAAATTGTGCGTTCCTGACAAATAAATCTGTAAAAAAGTAGCATCACATTCGCTAGGCAAGCAAATATTATTTTACTTTTGATGTTCAAAATTGATATTATGAGAATTATTAAATATAAAATTATTCTGGTTCTGTTACTGATACTGGCATTATCGCCTATAAGCTTCGCACAGAACAAAGAAACAACAGTTCACCGCAGAACAGTAAACTGGGATTATTACCTGAAAGACCGTCCAATCGATTCTATACCGAAAGGAAATACAGTTGGCTGCATTGCGCCCGAAATAAAATTGAAAGATTTCAACAACAAGGAATATAGCACCGATGATTTAAAAGGAAAATTAGTACTGATACATTTTTGGAGTTCGAATTGTTTGCATTGTAGAAAATACAACAAAAACCTGGTAAAAAATTACAACGATTATAAAGATGCAGAGTTTTATAATGGCAATGGTTTCGAGGTATTTAGTGTATCCTTAGATATAAAAAACGAAGAGTGGAAACTGGCAATTAAGCAGGACGGTTTGATTTGGCCCTACCACGTAAACGACCATAAAGGCTGGCTTACCGACCTGAAAACAAAGTTCAGTTTTAGCAAAACACCCACCACTTTTCTAATAGATAAAGACGGGGTGATAATTGCCAAAAACGTAATTGGTGCCAGTCTTGACAGGAGGCTCAGGTTTTTCCTGAAAGGCACGGAGTAAATGAGTAATGATTATTGATTATTGATTATTGAGTAGTGATTAATCAGTTTTGAGTTTTTAGAAATGAATAATAATGATGAATAAAGCAATTATAAAACAACTTATAACCGGAATATTGGTTCTGTCAGGCCTGATAATCTTTCTTTCTTCGTGCAAACAGGACGAACCCAGGGCATGTTTCCGCTTATCGACCGAATATATTATTGTCGATTCGCTCGTACAATTCATTGATTGCAGCGAAGGTGCCGATGCCTGGTTCTGGGATTTTGGCGATGGCCATACATCGAACGAGATTTTGCCTGTGCACATTTACACCGAATCGGATTATTACAATGTAAGCCTTAGTATTGAAGGAAAGGGAGGCTTAACAAATAGTGCATCTACACGTATTGCTGTATATGTTTTACCTGATGAGTGATTTTAATATCCCATCGAACCGATCTGCCCCAAAAAGTACAAATAGAAATTCGGCCTATTCTGAATTAATAAATTCATCATAACTTTTATCGGAATAAAAAACCAAAATCTTTTCAACTTTCCGTTTATCATTTAAACCACCAAGAATTTGATTTGGCAAGACAGGAGGAGGCTCAGGTGGTTTTATCGAATTCTCAGGGCTTTCATTTTCAACTTCCTTTTGTATTTCTTCATCCTCAAAAGGGAACAATTCAGGTGTAGCCTTTCTGCTTTTTAACATCTCACCTTTTCCTAATATCAACCATTCCAGATCAATAGCAGGATATTTATCAATTATTTTAAGTATGGTGTCAATGCTTAAATAATTTCGCTTACCCCCTAAAATGTGGGATAACCCCGAAGCATTTACTCCAATAACTTTAGCAAAATCGGCTGCACTGAGCTGATAATAACTTAGTAACTTCTGAATTTGTGCTTTCATACAATTATAATCTTTACTTTACAAATGTAAGCAATTTAATCATTACTTTTATAATCATGCATCGTTTACCTGTATTTACATATGTAACTCTTGAAATTACCTATGTAATGGCAATGTATTTACTTTGCTAACGAATAACTTTGTTTAATATGTAACCACAGACCAGGATAATTTTGCTTGTATATATTCTACATGCTAAATTCTGTCTAATATAAGAACAAGAAGAAGAGTGAGTATAAAACTGAACTGAAACTATTAAAAGCCATAATTTTCTCATACTCATTATAGCACTGAATATCTTACTTTCATGTTTCTATTAGTATCATATTTCTGATATTCCCCGTAAAAAAGCGCGGCAGGCTGTTTATTTTTTGGCAAAAAATATATAAGGGACAAAAAATGCCACAGATTACTCACAATATTATTTAATTTTATAGGTGTTCATGAAAAAGTTCACAGATTAAAAGGAATTTACCAGAATAAATTTTCACAAAGCAAACTACCAAAGGTAGTTTGAAATCTGTGAATAATTATTTGCAATAGCATTATTTTTATTCATAATCTGTGAATCTGTGGCAGTTATTCTTTTCCAGTTTATCTGGGTTAAGTTTAAAGGATTTACATGTATTATTGCTGGCATACGAAATTATCCGAATTGCGAACAGCATACCTAATAACTATTGGGTATGCCATCGCAAATTGAATTGACTAAGTATTCTTCTCTACTTCAACTTATATTTATATTGTATTATTGAAACGAACTTGTACTAACCGCCAGTTTTGTGCATTTTTCCGCTTTCCTTAATATATACTTTAAATATGCTATATATGATACTGGTAATATGTGTATTATAGTAATTATATTGATATTTATCATCAAATTGCAGACTAATTTTCAATTATCCTGACTATCATCAAACTTATACTTTATGTAATAGTGTATTATATACTGGGTACGAGACTTATATAAGTAATAATATTGCATTACAAATGTATCGAACATAAGTTATGCGCCATGATGTACATTTGTAACTCACAGTAATAATTGTAATTAAGATCATACTCTGTAATAAAGAAGTATGATTATTCGTGTAATGTTAAGTGAACGCCCTTTTGATTACTTATGTAATTGTGATTACTTTACTAAACATTTTACTGCCAAAATGGCAATTCAGGGAAAATGAAATTATATACTAAAAGGAAATCTGGTTTTACATTTGTAAATGTAATTTGTGGACGATATTACATGGCGGCGTGCATTGCATGTAGAAATATTAAACTCTCAACGACATATGATTTGGCAATTCAATTGATAATCAAATCGAAAAGCCGGTTTTTACGATACAGTAAAAATTGATTTCTACAATTAGCATTGCTATATCTTATTGCTTATACCCTATCCCTGATACAAATTCTTTCGAAAATGAAAAAACTACTAATTAATCAATAATCATTAATAAATAATAAATAATAAATTACTTAGTTTTTTCTTCCGGTGTTGATTTTATTTTGAACCTCCCTCCTAACATAAGGCTTTATCGTTTCAGAATTTTCATTAATGAAATCCTGAACTGCTTCGGGATGATTTTTTACGAGGCTTCGTAATGCCCAGGAAATTGCTTTATGAATAATTGCCTCTTTGTCTAGAAAATGAAGTTTGCATAAATTAATGGTGATGTCCCTTTTCCAGTCTTCACTTTTCGATTTCTGATTTAGGAATACACACGAAACAATTGCCAAACGCCGCAACCAAACATTATCCGATTCCGACCAATTCATTATTTGAGTATTTGAAATCTGATTGTTAATCCATGCCGGCCCTGAGATGTACATCGAAAACGCATCGACCGTAGCCCAGTTATCAAGGCCAATCAGTAATTTATCAATGTCCTGTTCCGAAAGTTTTTCCCTGAACATTTTGTTCTTTGCAATTAATTCATGGCTTATCTGGATACATTCAAAAATTCGAGTTGCCTTAAAATCCAACATTAAAGCAAGGTATTCATTATATGACAATTCCTTAAATTCAATAAACCAGTGCTTAATTACCTTTCGCATATCAGGGGTCGAAACACCGAGTATTTCCAATGATGACGGGATCATCCGCTCGGCAAATTTTTTGTAATCAGGTCTGGCTTTCGCTTTTAAATCATCAATTACCTGACTAATAATTTGGTTGTGGTTTTTCATATCTTTAATATTTCTCGCAAAGTCGCAAAATCGTATATCCAAAACAATTACCTATCGTGTGTACTTAGCCAAATTCCGTGAAAATTCGTTCAATCCGTGTCATCTGTGTTCCATTTTATGTGTATGGAGTTCGGGAAAAGTTTATCGGCTTCAGCAATGTTTTCAGGCTTCCCCAGGTCGAACCAATTGGTGGCGTTGTGTCGAAAAGCCATAATTTTGTGGTCTTTGGCCAAACGTAAGTAAACATCAATAATCGAGAACCTTCCCTCCTCTTCCATCAAATTAAATATGCTTGAATTTATCACATGGATCCCGCTAAATGCC
>JAYENH010000152.1:0-4638 GCA_034721995.1 Bacteroidota bacterium | reverse complement strand
TTCGACATAATTAAGTTGATTAATATAGGTTCAATCGGCTCAAAAGCCACAACAAAAATTGTGAAAAAATAAATAATAAAAAAACGCCTTAACTGTTGATATTTTCATTTCTATTCTATTGCATTTATTCTCAGCAGAATAATTTTTCATTATTTTTCATTATTATTTAATGCACTAATACATAGATAAATGATGCTTTTTGTTTGCAATAATCATGTGCATCATAATTAGTTATGCGATTTAATAGAAGTTATAATTTACCTTTAAGTCATTGGTCGGAAATCTGGAGTGAAATTGTAATATTGGAAATATACTTTGCTGAACATATTTTTAGCCTCAATTTGTAATTTCAAAAGTCAATATTCTGAATAATCATTAAAATTTGTTGAATACTGATCATAAAAAAAGCGGGAATTGCCCGCTTCTTAAAATTTATATTGTAGACTATCTGTCGTTCATCGAAATCAGAAACTCTTCGTTCGATTGAGTTTTACGCAATCTGTCGCGCATAAACTCCATTGCTTCAACAGGGTTCATGTCTGCAAGGAAGTTACGCAGAATAAACATCCTGTTCATAAATTCGCGGTCGAATAATAAATCTTCGCGTCGGGTACTTGATGCAACAATATCTACAGCCGGATAAACCCGCTTATTCGATAATTTACGGTCTAATTGTAATTCCATATTGCCGGTCCCTTTAAATTCTTCGAAAATCACATCGTCCATTTTCGATCCGGTATCGGTTAATGCGGTAGCTAAAATTGTGAGAGAGCCACCATGTTCGATATTACGGGCAGCTCCAAAGAAACGCTTTGGTTTGTGTAAGGCATTTGCATCAACACCACCCGAAAGCACTTTGCCCGAGGCAGGCGAAACAGTGTTGTATGCCCTGGCTAAACGTGTGATCGAGTCAAGCAGAATTACAACATCGTGTCCGCTTTCTACCAGTCGTTTAGCTTTTTCGAGAACCATATTGGCTACTTTTACATGCCTTTCGGCAGGTTCATCGAAAGTTGAGGCAATTACTTCTGCATCAACACTACGAGCCATGTCGGTAACTTCTTCAGGGCGCTCGTCAACTAATAATATCATTAGAAATACCTCAGGATGATTGGCTGCTATTGAATTTGCAATTTCTTTTAAGAGAACGGTTTTCCCTGTTTTGGGTTGGGCTACAATAAGACCTCGCTGTCCCTTTCCAATGGGTGCAAACATATCGACAACCCTTGATGATAAGCTGCTTCGCTTATTGTTGACCAATTGAAATTTCTCGTCCGGAAATAAGGGTGTAAGGTGATCGAATGGAATACGGTCACGCACAACTGCAGGTTGTCGCCCGTTAATCTTATCAACTTTTATTAAAGGAAAATACTTCTCGGTTTCTTTTGGAGGCCTTACCGTTCCTTCTACTGTATCGCCGGTTTTAAGGCCAAATAATTTTATTTGAGATTGAGAAACATAAATATCGTCGGGAGAATTAAGATAATTATAATCTGACGAACGTAAGAAACCGTAGCCATCTGGCATTATTTCAAGAACACCGGAAACGAAAACAAGACCATCAAATTCGAATGTTTTATTGAAAACCGGTTCTGCCTTATGTTTATCTGATTGTGATTTTTCTTTCGTGGAAATTTGCTTATCTCTGTTTTCTTCGATTTTAATATCCTGAGTTGTACTTTTAACATCAGGTTTTTTCTCTTTCATTTCATCAGAAGTACCTGGTTTGTCGATTTTAGTTTCTGATTTTTTCTGAGATTGATCTTTAACATCAACCCTTAAAAAGGGCTTATCACTTCTGCGTGGTTGGGCTTTTATTTCAGGTGTATCTCCGGGTACATCTTTATCAAAAATCTTTTCGCCTGGCTCAACTTTTGTTTCCGGCTTTTCAGTTTCTTCAAATTTGCTGATTATTTCAACTTTCTCTCCTTTTGGTATTCTTTTTCTTCTTTGACGTTTAATATCTTGCACATCTTCTTTCTTATCTGCAACAACATTATTATCTTTAATCTCCGGTTTTACAATTTTCTTTTTTTCCTCTTTTACAGGTTTTTTCTTTACCAATTTTTTGGGTTCTTTTTTTACCTCTTTTTTAGGCTCTCTCTTAAGCTCTTTCTTTATAGTTTTTTTAACAGGTTTCTTATGTTCTTTTTTGGAAGGAGTATTCTTTTTGTTTTCAACCTCTTTTTTTGTTGAGGCTAAAATAGCCTGTTGATCAAGTATTTGATAAATAATGTCGCCTTTGTTAAGTTTATCGACACTGGTAATGCCTAATTCTTTCGCTACTTTTCTAAGTTCGGAAATCAATTTTTGGTTTAGTTCTAATATATCATACATAATTCAAATCGTGTGAAATCTATTTTAGTGATTAAATGACAATCTCAGTTACTGAAATTTATAATGTAGTGTGAAATGATAATAAAAAATTTAATGAGTATTTTTCCATTTTTGAACATCTCCCCACCTATTTGATATTCAGTTGCTGGAAATCGGCTGCAATTATACGGAATAAGAATAGAAAATCAAAAAAATAATAAAAAAAATGACAAATAATTTCATTATGATAAATATATAAGTATTTTTAGCATATTAGTAATTTATATGTTTTTGGAGTTAAACACATTCATTATCAGTATTGATAAATTGAATTACTGAAATTATTTATACAATGAGGCAACTAAAAATAACCAAGCAAGTTACAAACAGGGAAACTCCTTCGCTCGACAAGTATCTACACGAGATAAGCAAGGTTGAGCTGATTTCTGCTGAGGAAGAGGTTGCCCTGGCAAAGCGCATTTCGATAGGCGATAATGCCGCATTAGAGAAACTTGTAAAAGCAAATTTACGTTTTGTTGTTTCTGTTGCAAAGCAATACCAAAATCAGGGATTAACCTTACCCGACCTGATTAATGAAGGGAATCTGGGTCTGATAAAAGCTGCCAGACGATTTGATGAAACAAGGGGATTTAAGTTTATTTCTTATGCCGTTTGGTGGATCAGGCAGTCGGTATTGCAGGCACTTGCCGAACAGGCCAGAATAGTCAGGTTGCCATTAAACAAGATTGGTTCTCTAAACAAAATAAACAGAACTCTTTCTATTCTTGAACAAAAATACGAACGGGAGCCAACTCACGAAGAAATTGCGAATGTTTTAGATATTGCACCTCGCGAAGTAAAAGAAGCACTAAAACATACCAGACGGCATATATCAATGGATGCTCCATTATTGCAGGATGAAGAAGGAGATTTGTATGATGTGCTTCTGAGCAAAGATAGTGATATGCCCGATAAAGGTTTAATTAATGAATCCTTGCAAAAAGAAATAGAACGGGCAATTACTACACTAACTTATCGCGAAGCTTATATTCTCAGACATTATTTTGGACTAAATGGCCGTCAACCTTCAACACTTGAAGAAATTGGAGAAAACCTTGAGCTAACCCGCGAAAGAGTAAGGCAAATAAAGGAACGTTCCATAAAACGATTGAAGAATACTTCGCGAAGCAGAATTCTAAGAACTTATCTTGGATAGCATAAAAATAATTAGTTTTGTGCTTAAAGCATAATAATGCTAAAAGCTTCAGGACATAATAGAATTATCATGAATAAAGTGTGTTTGTTTATTGCTACTTCATTATTGTCGTTTAATCTTTTTGCCAACGAAAATGTAATATCAGGTCAACAATTAAAAGTATTTTTTCTTGCTTTCGGCCTGTTCTCCATTATTATTTTAGTATTGCTTTTAATATTTATCAGAAAAAACAAAAAGCAAAAAGCAATTAATTCTGATTATTCAATGGTGCTACGAAACAGTCAGGATAAAAACAATAAATTAGAAGAAAAACTAAGGAGACAGGAAAGTGCCTGTCAACAGATTAAAGAGTTGGCCAGTGTTGTTGAAAACACAAACAATGCAGTAATTATTACCGGCACCGATGGTAAATTAGAATGGGTGAATGAAGGATTTGAGATATTGTATGGCTATGATTTAGATGAATTCACTGCTGAAGTAGGCAACAATATTTTAACTATTTCAACAAACCCACGAGCAATTTCAGAAGGAATAGAGCATAAAAAATCGGTAACTTATCCTACTTACCGGGTTAACAGGAAAGGCAAAAGGATTTGGCTTCAGGTAGAATTTACACCAATCACTGATTCATCCGGGAATATTAAAAAATTTGTTTTTGTCGAAGCTGATGTCAGCCTGTATAAAGTTAACGAAACTGAAATACTACAACAAGTAGAAGAAGTTGACAACCAATTGACAATTTCCGAAATGAAGCGTGAAAAAATGTCGTCGAAGTATAAGATATTTACCGATAGTGTAAATTATGCATTACGGATACAAAATGCAATACTTCCGTCGAAAGACACCCTTGATAAAATACTTGGCGATTATTTTATTCTATTCAGGCCCCGCGATATTGTTAGCGGCGATTTTTATTGGGTGTCGGAGTATTACAATAAAACTATAATTGCAGTTGCCGATTGCACAGGACATGGTGTGCCAGGTGCATTTATGAGTATTCTGGGAAGTGCTTTTCTTACCGAAATTGTTGGACAAAGCAAGGAGTTAAAGGCAAATGAAATTCTTAACGAACTAAGAAATATCGTAATTAGCTCTTTTTCTAAAAG
>JAYENH010000151.1:0-4648 GCA_034721995.1 Bacteroidota bacterium | reverse complement strand
GAACCTGAACAAGATTGGAAATTTTACGAGTATGTAACTGAAAAAGCGATTGTAAAACGAGAAATATTTATCGACAGTTGTAGCTACACGAATGAGTATGGAGAAATAATCAGTATGGCTGATTGGTTTGACACGTATGAAATTGTGGAAATTAATTAATTTCACAAACCTGAATATTGTATAAGCCCGTGTTGTGCGGCATACAAAAAAAGAGAGCCAACGCACAAATAGCACACCTGCCCGTTCCGCAAGCGGGTTTGGTTTTTGCCAACCTGTCTGCGTGCATCGCACAGGCAGGCACACAGGCAAACCCTGAAAAACCAAAAAGCCTGTCCCGATTTTATTTCGGGAAGCTATTTCTTGCTCCCGAAAGCTTTCGGGACTCGGACAAAAACAAGTATCTTTACGAATTAAATCAAGGAATTAATATATGGCAAAAAAGAATAATAACCTGCCTGGCCGGCAGGCAGGCGGGACTGACCTGCCTGCGTCAAAACTTTGGCAGGCAGGCGAACCATTGGAAAAACAACCACTCGGCAGGCTCGAGGCATCGCTTTGGAAATCGGCTGATAAATTGAGAAAAAACATTGATGCAGCTGAATACAAACACGTTGTTCTTGGACTGATATTTTTAAAATATATCTCTGACGCTTTTGAAGAATTGTATAACAAACTCAATTCTAAAGAAGGTGAATATGAATTTGCTGACCCAGAAGATAAGGAAGAATATAAAGCAGAAAATGTATTTTTTGTACCAACAGATGCTCGTTGGAATTTTCTTTTGTCAAAAGCAAAACAGCCCACTATTGGGAAAACAGTTGATGAAGCAATGGACGCTATCGAAAAGGAAAACCCATCATTAAAGGGCGTGCTGCCAAAAGTTTATGCTCGACAAAATCTTGACCCAACAAGTTTAGGAGAACTAATTGATATGATTGGAAACATTGCCTTGGGCGATGCCAAATCAAGAAGTGCTGATGTACTTGGACACGTATTTGAATATTTCTTAGGGGAATTTGCACTTGCAGAAGGTAAAAAAGGTGGACAGTTCTACACTCCAAGAAGTGTTGTAGAATTATTGATTGAAATGTTGGAACCATACAAAGGACGAGTTTTTGACCCTTGCTGTGGTTCGGGTGGAATGTTTGTTCAATCTGAAAAATTTGTAGAAGAACACAAAGGTAAAATAAATGACATTTCCATTTACGGACAAGAGAGTAACCAAACTACTTGGCGACTGGCAAAAATGAATCTTGCTATACGTGGTATTGATAGTTCACAAGTTAATTGGAACAATGAAGGCTCATTTTTAAATAATGCTCATAAAGACCTGAAAACAGATTATATAATAGCAAATCCACCCTTTAATGTAAGCGATTGGAGCGGTGATTTACTCCGCAAGGACGGACGTTGGCAATTTGGAACACCACCAACAGGAAACGCCAATTATGCGTGGATACAGCATTTTATGTATCATCTTGCACCAAGTGGACAAGCCGGTTTTGTTTTGGCAAAAGGCTCTTTGACTTCTAAAACTTCTGGCGAAGGTGATATTAGGAAAAACTTAATTGAAGAAGGCTTGGTTGACTGCATTGTAAATCTGCCTGCCAAACTATTTTTAAATACTCAAATACCTGCATCTTTGTGGTTTATGAGCCGTAACCGAAGTAATGGAAAATACCGAGACCGAAGTAACGAGATACTTTTTATTGATGCCCGAAATATGGGGCGCTTGATAAATCGTAGAACTCGTGAACTCTCAGATGAGGATATTAAACTAATTTCTAACACTTATCATAATTGGAGAAACCCTGATGGTGATTACGAAGATGTAAAAGGCTTTTGCAATGCAGCAAGTATAGGGCGAGTAAAAGAATTAGATTATGTTTTAACACCTGGGCGTTATGTTGGATTGGCTGATGAAGTAGATGACTTTGATTTTAACGAACGATTTACAAGTTTAAAAGCTGAGTTTGAAGAACAACTAAAAGAGGAAACAATTTTAAACAAACGCATAGCCGAAAACCTTGCTAAAATTGACCTGCCTGTGCGTAGCACGCAGACAGGGTTGAAAGATGAGTAGTTTTAATTATGGCATATTCGCCACAATAAGTTTTACCCCCCCCCGAATTCGAGGGGTTTAGAAATTTCAATGTTACGGAAATTGGTAACTTAAAATGGACATAATGAATAAAAAAAATACAATAATAGCTGTTAGAGGAGTTGAAGTTACCTTTACTCAAACTCGTAAAGAAGATTATATCAGTATTACGGATATTGCCAAATATAAAAATCCTGATGCTCCTGCCGATATTATTAAAAATTGGCTTCGAAGCAAAAATACAATAGAGTTACTCGGTTTATGGGAAAAACTAAATAATCCTGATTTTAAACTGGTCGAATTCGACCAGTTTAAAAATGAAGCTGGTTATAATCATTTTGTTTTATCTCCTAAAAAATGGATTGAAACAACAAAGGCTATCGGACTTCAATCTAAATCAGGGCGATATGGTGGTACTTTTGCGCATATTGATATTGCTATGGAATTTGCTTCCTGGGTTTCGGTGGAGTTTAAATTTTATCTGATTAAGGAATTTCAACGCTTAAAAAATGAACAGACAAAAGAGTTAGACTGGGATATTAAACGACAACTTACCAAAATAAACTACCGTATTCATACCGATGCCGTAAAGGAAAACCTGATACCCGAAAATCTTACTCCAAAGCAGACAAGTTTTGTTTATGCCAACGAAGCCGATGTATTAAATATGGCTCTATTTGGAAAAACCTCTAAACAATGGAGAGAGGGCAACCCCGACAAAAAAGGCCTGCCTGCCGGCAAGGCAGGAAATATCCGTGATTATGCCAATGTAAGCCAATTAGTTTGTTTGGTAAATCTTGAAAACCTGAATGCTGTTTTTATTAACGAAGGCTACGAGCAAAGCCAGCGACTTGAAAAACTAAATCAAATTGCCATACAGCAGATGAAAATTTTGGTGCAAGACCACTCTGTTAAGAGGTTGAAGGATAAAGATGGAGGTGGCGATGAGTGAGTGGAAGGAAACGGATTTTGGAAGAATTCCTATAAATTGGGAATTGAAACCTATTATTGAACTAAAATCATTTGACAAAAGGGCTATAGCGATGGGTCCTTTTGGTTCAGATATTAAAGCCGAAAATTTCATTGATGAAGGTGTTCCTGTAATTAGAGGAACAAACTTCAATTATGACAAATATATTGATGGTGATTTTGTTTTTTTAACAGATAATAAAGCTGATGAATTGATTGGTAGTAATTGCAAACCTAATGACATAGTATTTACTCATCGTGGCACAATTGGTCAAGTAGCACTTATTCCTAAAAACAGTTATAAGAGATATGTTATTTCACAATCTGGAATGAAGCTCACAGTTAATAATACTTTGATTAACTACGAATTCTTATTTTATTTTTTCAAGTCGAAATATGGGCAATTTCAAATTTTAAAATATGAATCACAAGTTGGTGTTCCTTCAATCAGCAACCCATTAACATCATTAAAAGAAATTGAAGTACCAGTGCCCCCACTCCCCGTGCAAAAAGCCATAGCCGAAGTTCTTTCCAGTTTAGACGACAAAATAGATCTGCTCCACCGCCAAAACAAAACATTGGAACAAATGGCAGAAACGCTTTTTAGACAGTGGTTTGTGCCTGCCCGCGCGGGTGAACCGCACGCAGGCGGGGAAGAAGCTAAGGAGGATTGGGAGAAAACTAAAGTTAAAGATTTTGACGTTATTGTTACTGATTATGTAGCAAACGGAAGTTTTGCATCACTTGCTGAAAATGTTAACTATAAATCAGAACCTGATTATGCAATCTTAATCAGATTAACAGATTATAATCATAGCTTTAACAATGATTTTGTCTATGTTGATAAAAGAGCGTATGATTTTTTAGAAAAGTCAAAACTGCAAGGTGGTGAGATTATAATTTCAAATGTTGGTGCATATTCAGGCACTGTTTTTAAATGCCCAAAACTAAACCGTCCAATGACACTTGGTCCTAACTCTATTGTTTTAAAATCAGAGTTTAATAATTATTTCTTTTTACTTTTTAGAAGTACCTATGGTAAGTTTATTTTAGATGGAATTATTTCAGGGAGTGCACAACCAAAATTTAATAAGACAGCATTTAGAAATATCTATTTGCAATATCCATCAATTGAATATATTTCTAAGTTTGAAAAAACAGTAAAGCCCTATTTTGAAAAGATTGATTTTAATTCAATCCAAATCCGCACCCTTGAAAAAACCCGTGATACATTATTGCCAAAATTGATGAGTGGAGAAGTCAGGGTTTGTAAGGGTAGCCCTTGTGGCTACCCAATATAAAGGGCAACCACAAGGGATTGCCCCAACAAGGGATTGCCCCGACAAGGCCACCAACGGAAAAAAAATATTATGAAAAAATACAATCCAAATATTCATCATCGCAGGTCTATCCGATTAAAAGGATACGATTATTCGCAGGCAGGTTTGTATTTCATAACCATTTGCGTAAAAAATCGTGAATGTTTATTTGGCCATATTGCCGATGGTGAAATGATATTAAATGATGCAGGGCAAATGATTGAATCCGAATGGTTAAAATTACCGGAACGATTTACAA
>JAYENH010000150.1:0-4663 GCA_034721995.1 Bacteroidota bacterium | reverse complement strand
CATGTCGGGCTTTCAGCCCTTTTGCAATATGCTCTGTCAGTCACAGGGTAACTCTCTCCAGCGAGAGTTACCCTGTGCTTTTACAGATCATCCTTTCAGGATTGTCATTATGCTGAAATAATAAATAGTGCCTGCACGAAAACTCCTGTTTTAAAAAGTCTCTGACAAGAAAATGTCAAGAACAATACTTGTGAAATCTTTAAACACAGGAGTCCGTCAGCTGACGGATGACTGAGTTTAAAGATGAGCATAACGCAGTTATTGGCGTTTTCTTGCAGAGACTATATAGACAAATTATCAAGCTTTCCATTTTTGTTCGTATTTTCGCACAAATTTTAAATCAGGATAAAATGTACAGAACACATACTTGCGGCGAACTCCGCATTAGCAATGTAAACCAACAGGTAACCCTAAGTGGCTGGGTACAGAAAACAAGAAACCTCGGCGGGATGACTTTTGTTGATTTGCGTGACCGATATGGTCTTGCACAGTTGGCTTTTAACATGGAAACCAATGCCGAATTGTGCGGGCAGGCCCGTAAACTGGGTCGCGAATTTGTTGTTAAAATCGAAGGCTCTGTGCAGGAGCGCAGCAATAAAAACCCCAAAATGCCAACCGGCGATATCGAGATTATTGTCGATGAAATATCAATATTGAATAAAGCGGAAACTCCTCCCTTTACCATTGAAGACGATACCGATGGTGGCGATGAGCTAAGAATGAAATATCGTTATCTCGATCTCAGGAGAAATCCTGTTCGGAAAAATCTGGAGCTTCGCCACAAGATGGCGCAGGAAATCCGCTCTTATCTCGATTCTGTTAAGTTTATGGAAATTGAAACCCCTGTTCTGATAAAATCGACACCAGAAGGCGCACGCGACTTTGTTGTTCCTTCGCGGATGAACCAAAGCCAGTTTTACGCACTGCCGCAATCGCCACAGGTTTTCAAACAATTGTTGATGGTAGCCGGCTACGACCGTTATTTCCAAATTGTGAAGTGTTTTCGCGATGAGGATCTCCGTGCTGATCGACAGCCCGAATTTACCCAAATTGATTGCGAAATGGCATTTGTCGAACAAAACGATATACTTAATACATTCGAGGATTTAGCAAAACATTTGTTTAAAAAGATAATGAATGTTGAGTTAAAGGGCGATTTCTTACGTTTGCCTTACGACGAGGCCATGACTTTTTATGGAAGCGACAAACCAGATTTGCGTTTTGATATGAAATTTGTTGACATTACCGAATTGGCCAAACAAAATGATTTTATTGTTTTCAACCAAGCCCAATATATTGGAGGAATTTGCGCCGAAGGATGCGCCGGATATTCAAGAAAGAAACTTGATAAACTTACCAAATTTGTTCAGAAACCACAGATTGGGGCAAAGGGACTTGTGTATGTAAAATGCAACGAGGATGGAACTTACAAATCGTCGATCGACAAATTTTATTCTCAGGAAGATCTTAAAAAATGGGCAGGATTATTTGGGGCAAAACCAGGCGATTTATTATTGATACTTGCCGGCGATCGCAACAAAACCCTTACACAGCTTTCCGAACTACGTCTTGAAATGGGCGAACAGCTTGGCTTGCGCGATCGAAATAAATTTACCCCGCTTTGGGTCGTAGATTTTCCATTGTTAGAGTGGGACGAAGAAACAGAACGTTTCCATGCCATGCACCACCCGTTTACATCGCCAAAATCGGAAGACATTGAACTGATGGACAGCGATCCGGGAAAAGTAAGGGCTAACGCTTACGATCTTGTTATTAACGGAGTAGAAATAGGAGGGGGTTCTATCCGTATCTTTGACAAAGAACTTCAGCAAAAAATGTTTAAACTACTTGGTTTTACTCCCGAACAGGCCAATGAGCAATTTGGGTTTCTTATGAATGCCTTTAAATATGGTGCACCACCACATGGCGGGATTGCCTTTGGTTTCGACCGTTGGGTAGCATTGTTTGCTGGAATCGATTCTATCCGCGATGTTATTGCTTTCCCTAAAAACAATTCGGGCCGCGATGTAATGATCGATTCGCCCTCGTCCGTATCAAAAGAGCAATTAGACGAACTGTTGCTGAAAATTGTGAAGAAGGAGTAAGTCGGAAGACCGAAAGCTAAGACTAAAGACCGAAGATGGAAAATATTGTTAGGTGAAATTTGACGTATGCCCCTTTCATACCTGCATCCTGGCTCGTAATCAAGTATTTCGGTGATTTCTTCGCCTATCTTTACAGTATTTGGGTTTGTTGCGGGTATAGCTTATTTCCGGTGTTTCTTCTTCGTCAACTTTTTCTTCTCCCTCGAAATCAAATAAACTTAATTGTACTAGATCTGGGGTTACAAACCGATCGCTCTTCGCACCAAATATGAGCCGTATTTGACGTTTTATTGCAAAGACAATAGACTAATCACAGCCAATTTCATTCAGCAGTTTTAGTATATATTATAATTAAAAAAATAATATTTCTTTTGTTACTACTTTTGAGCCGTTCAATAATACATTTTAAGATATTAATGAAAAACATATTCTCAAATAATACATCTGCCTGGTTGGTAATAATTACCATATTGGGATATTTCGTTATTTTATTATTGATTTCGTTTTTCACCGGACGTAAAGCCGACAATAATGCTTTTTTTCTTGGAAACAGAAAATCGCCCTGGTACGTAGTTGCTTTTGGGATGATTGGTGCATCGCTATCGGGGGTAACTTTTATTTCGGTTCCCGGATGGGTTGGAACAAGCTCATTTTCGTATATGCAAATGGTGTTAGGGTATTTATTGGGATATTTCGTAATTGCCAACATCCTAATGCCCATGTATTATAAGCTGCAACTAACTTCGATATATACATATCTTGATTCGAGATTTGGCAAATATTCATATAAAACAGGAGCTTCTTTTTTCTTACTATCGCGTGTTATTGGTGCTGCTTTTCGCTTGTTCCTTGTAGCCAATGTTCTTCAGATTACAGTATTCGATGCCTGGGATATCTCATTTCCAATAAGTGTAATTATTACCGTTTTGCTTATCTGGCTATACACTTTTCGTGGAGGGATAAAAACAATAATATGGACAGATAGCCTACAAACTATTTTTATGCTTCTCGCAGTAGGCTTAAGTGTTTATTTTATTTCTGTTGAGTTGAAACTTGATTTTTCAGGCCTGATTAAAACAATAAAGGATAGTGAGTATTCACAAATTTTCTTTTTCGACGATTGGAAAGATAAGAATTTCTTTTTCAAGCAATTTCTGGCAGGGGCATTTATTACCATTGTAATGACAGGGCTTGACCAGGACATGATGCAAAAAAACCTGAGTTGTAAAAATATTGGAGAAGCAAAAAAAAATATGTTTTGGTTTAGTGTTGTACTGGTTCCGGTCAATTTACTTTTTCTGGGTCTTGGGGCATTATTGTTTTTGTTTGCTAATGAAAAAGGAATTGCCTTGCCTGAACTTTCTGATGATCTTTTTCCAATTATTGCATCAGGAAACCTCACACCAATCCTTACTATAATTTTTATTCTTGGTCTTATTGCAGCCGCATATTCAAGTGCCGACTCGGCATTAACGGCATTGACTACATCGTTTTCGGTCGATATCCTAAATATCAATAAGCACAAAGAAGAATCGAAACGCAAGAAAATAAGAATGATAACCCATGTTGGTTTTTCTATTTTGCTAGTAATTGTAATATTACTTTTCAGGGCCATTAACGATCAGAATGTTATTAGTGCAATATTTACTGTTGCAGGTTACACTTATGGCCCATTGCTTGGATTATATGCTTTCGGGCTATTTACAAAATTCAGGACACTCGATAGCTTAGTTCCCTGGCTGGCAATTTTGTCGCCTGTTATTGCCTATTTTATCAAACTTGGCGTGGCAAAATGGTTTAATTGGGAGATCGGATTCGAGTTGTTGATTATAAATGGATTGATTACTTTTTTTGGTTTGTTTTTGTTACGGCAAAACAGTAGTCAGTAGGCATGCTCAGTCTTCAGTAGGCAATCTCTGGTATTCATGTTAAACCATTTCGTGGTTTTAGGTATAACGAAACAATCTGCCAAAAAAAATCATGAAAGAATTGAATGTGAATAGCCCTTGTACGCAGTGCAGGGTACAATGGACAGACAACTAACAGAATCCCGGAGGGATTCAACAAGTTGTTTATCCTGTGCTTTTATTCCTTAACAATTTTCCAGCTTTTGGCCTGCCCGTTTATGCTTACCCGCAAAAAGTAAGTGCCTGCCACCTGCCCACTTAGGTTTACTTTTATGGGGCTGCTGCTTGCCTGCCCTGCAAGTATTTCACGACCCTGTAAATCGAATACCTTGTACGTGACCTTTTCTATTTTTTTCCAGCCTTCGGCGGGACAGGCCTTGCCGCTTATTTCCACAACCACCTCTCCTTTTGTTGGGTCGTAAATATACGAAGTTAATTCGGATTGCGGCCGGAGCGTGTGAGCACCCTGCTTAACTTATCGCAGGTAAACGAATATTGTTCCCCATCATTGCTGTTGAATCCCTTCAGGATTCCATATTCATTACCCATGTATCGTTCCATGCACTGCGTACATGGCTATTCACATTGAATCCTTTCAGGATTCTAAAACCACGAAGTGGTTTAACATGAATAGCCCTGTACGCAGTGCAG
>JAYENH010000149.1:0-4690 GCA_034721995.1 Bacteroidota bacterium | reverse complement strand
GTAAAAAAGAGAAAAACACTTCATAAAAAAAAGTCGGATGTGTTGGCACAAAAACCTGATATTTTCGACCGTTTAAATAAGTACTTCAACACAAAGCTCAATCTTGTTTTTTGGCTGTCGATGGCTATAGCATTGGTCGTTTCGTTATTGATGTTCGACACAAAAGTAAGCATCGGGGGCGATGATTCGGAATATATAATTGGTGCAAAAAAGTTTTTGGAGGGAACAAAATTCCCAAGCTGGCATGGTTCGTTTTATCCGATCTTCCTTAGCTTTTTTACATTGATATTTGGAGTAAATGTGGTTTTGTTTAAAATTATTTCTATTCCACTGATGTTGGGTCATCATTTCTTTATGTTCAAGTCTTTCAAACAACGTGTCCCCTCGTTTGTTCTGGTAATTACGTTATTAGTGCTTGCCCTTAATGCTCATATCCTGTATTTTTCGAGTAGCACTTATAGCGAGGCTATGTTCTTTTTCTTGCAGGGCCTTGCGTTTTATGTTTTTTATCTTCTCGATGATAAAATAAACCAGGGACTGGGTTTAAAGGAAAACTGGAAAAACTGGCTTGCGTTTGGTTTTGTAATGTTTCTTTTATTTCTGTCGCGGAATGTTGGTTTGGGGTTGATAATTGCTGCCGTGCTTTATTTCCTTCTGAATAAAAAGTGGATGGCATCGCTTTATACAATTGCATCCTTCCTTGTTTTTCAGCTGCCTTTTATCCTCTACAAAAAATTAGTTTGGGGCATTGTAGGCTCAGGAGCCGAGAGCCAGTTCAGGACTATGTTTTTTAAGCATTTCTACGATCGATCGCAGGGTACCGAAGATTTCATTGGTTTCCTTACACGTGTGTGGGACAATTCCCTGCTATATCTTTCAAAACATTTGTATATAATAATTGGGTTCAAACCCCTCGGAAGTAGCGACACCAGTGCGTTTTTGGTAATTCTCACTTATATATTGTTTTTTGCAGCCCTCTACTTTATTTTCAAAAATCATAAGCAACTATTCTTTGTTGGCATTTACCTTTCGGTTATGATTGGTGCTACCTTTGTTTCGCAGCAAAAGCACTGGGATCAGTACCGGTTAATTTTAATCTATGTTCCATTGATTGTGCTGTTTATTAGTTTTGGCTTTTACTCTTTGCTAAAGACAAAATACCTCAAGGCCTTGCAAATCATCCTGGTTGTTTTCTTGTTTGCATTACCGCTCATAAATCTCAATCAATCTATAGATCAAATTAAAACTAACCTGCCGGGACTTGAGAAAAACATGAAAGGGAACACACTTTACGGCTTTACACCCGATTGGTATAACTATATCGAAATGTGCCGATATGCTGCAAAATCAGTTCCCGAAGATGCCGGTATTGCCTGCCGGAAACCTAATATTGCATCAATTTATTCCGATGGACGAAACTTCGAAGGATTCTACCGTGTGCCTTCGCAAAATGCCGATACCCTTTTAATGAAGTTCGAGAAAAGGAATATTAAATATGTAGTAATTGCAAGTTTGCGCATAAACCCAAAAATGAAAACAGAAAGGACAATCAACACAATCAAAAACTACCTGTATTTTATTCAGCAAAAATATCCGCAGATATTCAGGCAGGTACACAGCATAGGAAGCGATGAAAAAGCTTATTTAATTGAAATTATCTGGAAGAATAAAAGCATTGTCAATCCTGATGCAGGAAAAGAAAAGGCAAAAAATTAATACTCCTCTTCACCATCTCCTTCCTGCATTAGGATTTTACTGAATTCAAGAGCAGAAATTTTCCTGAAAGAAGGGTCCGGCATGAATCGTTTCGAATTGATACTGCCTTTTTTTATTTCCTTCGTTATGGTAATATCGCCTGTTTCGTTGTCGATAGATTTCATAATCGAACCATTTGAAAGTAAATCAATATATATATCAGTATCTTCGTAAGATTGAGGGACACCAAAAAAAGCAAATGTTTTACGCATTTTTGCCCAATCGAAAACCCTCAAATCATAGGTAATCCATAGCTGCTCCACCTCTTGCCCATTTTCGCTTACAATAAAAGATTTACAATTGTATCCGGCAATTTTTTCTGTGGCGGTTCCGCTTTTTACTTCAACTTTTTCTGTGTACGGTTGATCTCCCGACGACATCATTTTTTTATACATTTCGCGCATCTGTTCGCGCTGTTGAGCGGGCATCTCCTTTAAAAGTTCATCTATCATAAGGTTTCGCATTTTGCCCATTTTTTCTTTCAAAGTCGAAATTTTATTTTCCATATATACTTGTTGGGCATTGCTGCAAATCACAAACATATCTTTCTCGAAATCCATAATATAAGCGTTTTCGTTATCGGAAAAAGCAATTTTCTCACCATCTACATAAGTAGTCGAAATTGTTTCCTCACCATTTTCGATGTTGTTACTAATAATTGTGTACTGGCCAAAAAGGTTTAATCCGAAAAGGCAAATTAGCGATAAAACGAGTATTTTTTTCATAGTTCAATATTTAAAATGCAAAATTATAAAAATAAAAAAAAGGCCACCATAATTTGACAGCCTAAAAATTTTCTATTTCAATTCAGAATTTACTTTTTCATTTGCTCACGAGCCTTGACAGTAAAATCGGTTATCATGGTGCGTTTAATGCGCAAGGCCACTTGATCGATATATTTTTTAACCTCTTCGTTTTTCGAATCAATCGACAAATCGGCAAATGTGTAAGTGTACTCACCATTTTTCAAATCTATCCTGATATTAAATTGAAGTTGCTCAGTGCTTGACTTTAATGGCACCTTTACATTGGCACTTACAAATTCTTCATCAATATCGCGATCGATAATCGAACGCCCATCTGCATCGAAATAAGTCATTAACCAATTATACGCCCTATCGTGAAGATCGGCAATTTTTACATTTTCAATCAGAGATGTTTTGGTAATGTAAACATTCTCAGCTTTTTCCTGTGCCTGCATGTTTGATAACGACAAACTTACAATAAGCGCAAGTAGAATAATTTTAGTTAATTTTTTCATTGTTTTTAAATTTAATTTATTACGAAAATAGTTTAATCATTTCATTTTTCAAAAGAATTTATCATTGCCCCTGCAATTATCAAATCTATGGGATTGGTTATCTTGATATTTTCCACGTTTCCATCAATAAGAAAAACCTCTTTCCCAAAGGCCTCAAGCACTGTTGCATCATCGGTAAAGCCCGGATTATATGGCTGCTGGCAGGCAAGTTTTATTTCTTCTACACGAAAAACTTGTGGTGTCTGCACAATTTTTATTTGATTCCTGTTGAAAGCCGCATGTCCGCCTTTATTTACTATTCGTACCGAATCGTCAATTCCGATAATTGGAACAGCATTCCCTTGTTTTTTGGCTAAACGAAAAGTACGTTCAATAGTGGAAAGAGAAACCAGAGGCCTCACACCATCGTGAATGGCGACAAGGCCTTCGCTAATTTTCTCCACTGAAATTTTTACTGAATTAAATCGGGTTTCGCCTCCCGCAACAAGAAGATGGGGGATAGAAAAATTATAATCACTACACAACTTTTTCCAATAATCGAACTGACTTTCAGGCAAGGCAAGTACAATGTTTATATTTTTATCGTATGAAAAAAATGCCCTGATACTGTGCATTAAAACAGGTTCGTTGCCAAGTAACAAAAACTGTTTTGGAATGTTGGCATTCATTCTTTTGCCACTACCTCCTGCAACAATTAAAGCGTTTTTTTTCATACGCATTAGACGGTGTTATTTATGTTTGGTTGCTATGATCAATGTTGAATGGTAAATTTATCAATTGCGTGATTCGTCAATTTGTTAATTAGTGGACGCATAAGGCATCAAGTCAAAAATGTATTGAACACCGATGACATAGATTGTACGGATAACCAATAGTAAATAGCCAAAATTCCTCATAAAACGATTAATTTAGGTTTAGTTTGTAAATGTACTATTATATCCGACTAATTGTGGTTGCAAGGAATTTTATCAAAAAAAACTTGGGGTAAAAAAACATTTTTATATTTTAGTGATTTATTTCGCATTATGAAAACATCACAAATATTATTGATCGAAGACAACAGGGATGATGCAGAACTAACCTCATTGGCCTTGCGGAGGAAAAACATTATAAACGAAATTGACATTGTTTCGGATGGCGAGGCAGCGCTGGATTACCTGAATGCAAAAGGCAAATATTCATATCGCAACAAAAATGATTTACCGGTACTTATCCTCCTTGATTTAAAAATGCCTAAGATGGGAGGACATGAAGTGCTTAGGGAAATTAAAAATCATCCTTGTTTAAAAAAAATACCTGTAGTTATTTTTTCCTCATCATTAGAGGAAAAAGATCTTGACAAAAGTTATTCCCTGGGAGCAAACAGTTATATTCAAAAACCCGTAAATGGAGATGAGTTTAACGATGTTGTTGAGAAATTGGGGCTTTATTGGTTGATAATAAATGAAAAGCCTCCTTTTAAATAGAAAAAAACAAAAATGAAAGATATTAAAGTACTTATAGTTGAAGATGCTCATGACGATGCAGAATTGATTATCCTGGAATTATCCAGACAGGGGATCAATGCCGATTGGAAACGTGTAGAGACATGCGACTCAATAATTTCTGAACTCAAAGATCGACAATGGGATATAATTATTTCCGATTTTTCGTTGCCTGGGCTTACCGGTTTCG
>JAYENH010000148.1:0-17539 GCA_034721995.1 Bacteroidota bacterium | reverse complement strand
ATACCGATAACCGATAATGACGAAATGCATACAGAAATGAATCGTTTTTTGTCTGCCAGCAGGGTGTTGGAAATCGAACAACGCTTTTATCAAAATGACAAAAGTGCTTTTTGGAGTTTTTGTGTTCGCTACTTAAACAGCAATACAGGGCGTTTTCAGCAACAATCAAAAAAACAAAAAGTTGATTACAAAGAATTGCTCAATGAAAATGAGTTTGCACTTTTTTCTAAACTACGGGAGTGTAGGAAAATATTTGCTGCAAACGATGCTGTACCGGCTTATGCTGTATTTACCGATGAAGAACTTGCAGGAATTGCACGTTTACCTGTTTTGGAAGTCAGTAAATTAATCTCAGTAAAAGGTATTGGTGATAAAAAAGTTGAGAAATACGGTAATCAATTGATTGAATTATTCAATTCATCAGTAACCTTACTAAATCAAAGTACATTGATATTAATATTGATGACCTTATTAAAAACTACATTGAAGATTATTAAATCAAGAATATGGAAGAAAACAAATCTCAGATAGTTATATATCAAACTTCTGATGGACTAACAAAAATTGATGTCCGATTGGAAAATGAAACTGTTTGGCTTACACAAGAGCAAATTGCACAACTTTTTGGCAAAGCTAAATCTACTATAAACGAGCATATAAAAAACGTTTTCAAAGAAGGAGAACTCGTAGAAAGCGAAGTTTTACAGAAATTCGGAATTTCCGAATTTCAGCAAAAAGCACCAATTCATTAAAGAATTAGACTGATTTAAAATGGGACTAAAAGAAGTAAAATCAGAATTGAATAAACTTGAAAAAGAGACTTTGATAAAACATATTTCAGAACTCTACAAGAAGTTTAAACCCGTTAAAGAATATTTTGACTTTTATATCAATCCAGATGAAAGTAAAATGATGGAACAATATAGAGAAAAAGTTCGAGAAGGATTTTATCCAAAACGTGGGGATAGAATAAGATTGTCAATTTCAAGAAAAGCAATAAATGATTTTAAAAAACTGGGGGCTTCAAAAGAAAGTATCGCTGATTTGTTATTGTATTATGTTGAGTGTGGCGTGGAATTAACCAATGACTTCGGAGATATTGATGAAAATTTCTATACGAGCATTGAAAACGCATATGGAACATCACTTGAATTAATGGACAAAGAAGGGATTTTAAGTAAATTTAAAGACAGAGCACTTGAAGTAGTAAATGAAACTGAGAATATAGGATGGGGATTTCACGACTATTTGGGAGATGTGTATTATGAATATTATGAATGAAATACGCCCTACATCAATATAGGATTTAAAACTCTGTTGATCTCTAAAAAAGAGGCAGGGAGGTTTGATTACCCATCGATTAAAACCGTAACACGAATTTATTTGCATAAGGTGCGTTTTGTGTGCTTATTCCTAAGCAATCACACCCGACCCGATCAGCTCTTCACCATTGTAAAATGCAGCAAACTGCCCTGAAGTAATTCCTCGTTGCTTTTCTTTAAACAAGATAAATAAACCGCTTTCTCTTTTCAGTAATCTTGCTTTTTGTAATGGCTGTCGATATCGGATTCGGACTTTCAGTTCTTTTTCCTGGCTATTGCCAAGAGCTAAATCAGGACGTATCCAGTGCAGTTCGTCGTTTCTGATAAAAAGTGCACGGCGGTTCAATCCAGGATGATTGTGTCCTTGTCCGGTGTAAACAATGTTTTTTTCGATGTCGATTGAAAGTACAAACAGAGGCTCTTTTTTCCCTCCTACATTTAACCCTTTTCGCTGACCGATGGTATAGAAATGCGCTCCATTGTGTTGGCCAACTATTTCGCCGTTTTTCGGAAAATAATAATATGGTCTGACTATTTTTCTTAATTCTTCATCCTTAGGATTTTCATCGTAAGCCATATCTAAGCGTTTGGAGAATAATTCTGCATCTTTGGCAATTTCGATTATCACTCCGGGTTTAGTGTCTAATTTTTGTTGAAGAAAAGTGGGGAGATCAACTTTTCCGACAAAGCAAATTCCTTGCGAGTCTTTTCGTTCGGCAGTAGCAAGGTTTAAATCCGAAGCAATTTTCCTGACGCGGGGTTTTTCAATCTCACCTATCGGAAACATTGCCATTTTTAATTGTTCCTGCGAAAGCTGACAAAGGAAATAGCTCTGGTCTTTGTTTTTATCGGCACCGGCCAGCAATCGGTAATATGTTTTTCCATCTTTCTCGAATTCATCTTTCCGGCAATAATGACCGGTGGCTACTTTTTCTGCTCCCAATTCGCGGGCGGCATCAATAAAAACATCAAATTTTATTTCGCGGTTGCAAAGCACATCGGGGTTTGGTGTCCGGCCTTTTTTGTATTCTGCAAACATATAATCGACAACGCGTTTGCCATATTCTTTGCTTAAATCAACTGTATGAAACGGGATATTAAGTTTGCGGGCCACGAGTTGGGCAAACACAACATCGTCGTGGGCAGGGCAATCGCCTTCTAACAAACCGGTGGTATCGTGCCAGTTTTTCATAAAAAGGCCAATAACATTGTACCCCTGCTCTTTTAGAATATTAGCCGCTACACTCGAATCAACCCCTCCCGATAAACCAATAACAACTGTTTCCATTTTCTATTTATGAATAATTTGCTTTAACAAAATTACAAAATACTTTGGGCTTTTACATCTCATAGGTTCTCATTTTGCCTATAACTATTGCTATAAAAAAAGGAGCTGCTACAAGTAACAACTCCTTTATTTCTGAACAGTCCCTTAATTTTTTTTGATTTTATTTTACTAATACATCATGCATGGTTTTTCCAAGGAGGGCTGGCGATTCAACCACGTGAAGGCCACATTCGCGCATAATTTTCATTTTAGCGGCTGCCGTATCTTCGGTTCCACCAATAATTGCTCCTGCATGTCCCATACGGCGGCCTTTAGGCGCAGTTTGTCCGGCAATAAAACCAACTACCGGTTTTGTGCCATGTTCCTGAATCCAGCGTGCAGCATCGGCTTCCATACTTCCACCTATTTCGCCAATCATAATAATACCTTCTGTTTCGGGGTCGTTCATCAACAGTTCAACAGCCTCTTTTGTGGATGTGCCAATAATTGGATCGCCACCAATTCCAATACATGTTGATTGTCCGAGTCCTACTTTTGTAATTTGATCAACAGCTTCATAAGTCAAGGTACCCGAACGTGATACAATTCCAATAGTACCTTTTTTATGAATAAAGCCGGGCATGATACCTACTTTTGCCTCATCGGGGGTAATAATGCCGGGGCAGTTAGGGCCAACCATTCGGCAATCTTTGCCTTTCAAAAATTCTTTCACTTTTACCATATCGGAAGTTGGGATACCTTCGGTAATGGTAACAATTACTTTAATACCTGCATCTGCTGCTTCCATTATTGCATCTGCTGCAAAGGCCGGAGGGACAAAAATTACAGATACATTTGCACCTAATTCTTCTACTGCTTCGGCAACTGTATTGAAAACAGGTTTGCCAATATGGAATTTTCCGCCTTTCCCCGGAGTTACCCCTCCAACAACATTGGTTCCATATTCCAACATTTGAGTAGCATGGAATGTGCCCTCGCTTCCTGTAAATCCTTGTACAACAACCTTTGAGTCCTTATTAACTAGTACGCTCATATTATGATTTATTAATTGTTTTATTGTGTAAAAATTCGCATCAAAAATATATGATTTATATCAGTAATCAAAGAAGAAATTACGGCTGTGTGCGACAAATTTTTACTTGTAGCTCCTGATGTCAAATCCCTGATTGGCCAATTATATCGCTTTTTGTATACTGCACAGATAACCAAAGGTTTTGAAAGCTTGATTTTATGAGTATTAAGGAGACCTGATACAGAATAAAAATATACAAGAATAAATAAACCTACCCAAGCCAAAAGCTTTATTATTTTTGTGGCAAAATATTAATAAATGAAAAAAAACACATTATTAATTCTTATTATACTCCTGATATTTCCTCTGATTATTAATGCTCAGAGAATTAGGAAATTCGACGACGATGATGCTAAATTCCTGGATGAGTTAAAGACCCTTCTTGTGAAATCGAAAAAGCAAGAAGGCTCCGAAATATTCGACATTTTTTATCAGCATTGGACAGCGGGATTGTTTACTTACGACGAGCAAGTGGCCATTAAAAGAACGGCGAATGCACTTTTGAAAAAGCGTGGACAGGCATTTCCCCATTTCAACAACTACCTGCAAACTTTAATTGCCTTCAACATGAGTGGACAGGATATTGAAAATCGTGAAAAATGGCAGGAGATAATTGATTATATGTTCGACAAAAGAAGTTATCAACTTAGAAAAATTGATTTCTTTTTTGTTACTACTAATCAATTATTACGACAGGATATTATTTATAGTTCGCGATCGGCACAATGGAACAGCCAGGGAGCCGAATTTAGTTTCGAGCTATTAAACGACGTAGTAGCAATTGGTTTCGAGAGCCTTGATTTGGTTTGCTATGCCAAAGACGATAGCATGTTTATTTACCAAACCGGAGGCAGGTATTTTCCGGATCAGAAAAAATGGTTTGGTCAAAAAGGTACGGTAACATGGGAAAATGCGGGTTATTCGCCCGATTCGGTTTTTGCAAAACTTGACAATTATAGTATTAGTATGATAAAATCGAGTTTCGAGGCCGATTCGGTAATCTTCAAACATTTAGCTTATTCTAATGAATTCATGATTGGCAAGTTAAGTAATAAGATAATGAGCCAGACAAAATCGAGTAGAATCTCATATCCCAAATTTTCGTCATACATGAAAAGGCTTGTAATAGAGGATATCTTTCCGGGCATTAATTACGAGGGCGGATTTACTATGCATGGAACAAAATTCCTGAGTACATCGGCCACAGGCGATCCTTCGTATCTTAATTTTTTTCGCCACGACACATTATTTATGCGGGTTTCATCAACCGATTTTGTTTTCCGGCAGGATTATATTGCAGCCGCAAAAGCCAGAATGTCAATTCGTATTGATGAAGATTCGGTTTATCATCCTGGCTTGAGTTTTAAATATTATATAGAACAAGATGAAGTTCAATTTACCCGTACGGGCGAAGGCATGTCGCGTGCACCATTTTATAACAGCTACCATAAGGTTGACATGGATTTCGAGCAAATTATATGGGATAGGAAAAAGCCAAGCCTCGATTTTAATATGATCAGGGGAGGCCAATCGCGGGCTGCTGTTTTTGAATCGGACCATTTTTTTAGTGCCAATCGTTATTTTGGTTTGCAAGGATTAGATAAATATCATCCTTACACTACCTTGGCTAAATTCTCGAAATATATAAATTCTAATGTTTTTTATGCCGAGGAATATGCTAATTATTTACGCATGTCTCCAACCGACGTACGACAACAATTAATGCGTATGTCATACCTTGGTGTAATTGATTATGATGTTGACAGGCATTTGGTAACTGTACGCGATCGTTTGCTTTACTATATGCGTGCTCAGGCAGGAAATATCGACTACGATGTAATAGCTTTTTTATCCAATCCAAATGATGTGAACAACGCCAATCTAAGCTTGTTGACTTACGATTTGAAAATAAAAGGTGTGCCTCAGATTCACTTGAGCGATTCACAGAAAGTTGTTATTTTTCCTGCCGGGGGAAATGTCTTGCTGAAAAAGAACAGGGATTTCGAATTTGAAGGGGAGGTAAATGCCGGTATGTTCCAATTCTATGGAAAGAAATTCGAATTTATTTACAATCAGTTTCAGATTGATTTGAAAAACATTGATTCTCTGCGGATTAAAATTCCGGTGCAAGATAGCGAGGGTGATATAAAAAACACAGTTCTAAAAACTGTAATTGAAGATGTTACCGGTAACCTGCAAATCGATAAGCCAAATAATAAATCCGGTTTTCAGGATTTTCCGGAATACCCGATTTTCAATAGTTTTAAAAACTCTTATGTTTATTACGATCAGCCATCTGTACAATCGGGTGTGTACAAACGCGATACTTTCTATTTCCAAATCGATCCTTATAGTATCGACAGCTTAGACGATTTCTCGACCCGGGCATTAAGTTTTGAGGGAAACCTTACATCGGCAGGGATATTTCCCCCATTCGACGAAACCCTGAAAGTACAACCTGACCTTTCGCTGGGCTTTGTAAGAAAAACTCCTGAGGACGGTTTTGCCGTTTATGGCATCAAAGGCAGGTATAAAAATATTATCGACCTTAGCCACAGAGGCCTACGCGGAAATGGGGAACTTCAGTATATTACATCAACAACATATTGTAATAACTTTATGTTTTATCCTGATTCGACAAATGCCTACGCCCAACAATTTGATGTGAAAAAACGGACGGCAGGAAGTCAATTTCCTTCGGCAAGTGCCAATAACGTTTACATGCACTGGAAACCTCAGGAGGAAATTATGATGACAAACACACTTAAATCGGCAATGGAAATGTATAATGCCGAAGCATTATTGACCGGGCACGTAGTTCTTGAGCCTACAGGAATGTCGGGAGGTGGTTTCATGGAATTCAACAATGCAGAGTTATCCGCCAATTTATATCAGTATAAAGCAAATACATTCGATACCGATAGTGCAAAATTCGATCTGCAAACAAACGATCTCGATGGTTTTGCTTTCCGTACAACCAATGTTGAAGCCCATGTTGATTTTGTTCAGAGACTTGGAAAATTCAGCCTTAACGATGACGAGACATTTATTGAAATTCCACCTAACCAGTACCAGTGCTCGATGGATATTTTTACATGGTATATGGATAAACAGGAAATTGACATGAGCGTAAGCTGGCTTGCCAACGAGGACAAAACAATCGACATGAGTGTAGATCCGTTTTCTTTAGTCGATAGCGAACAACCGGGATCGGAGTTTGTTTCGCTTCATCCCTTGCAGGATTCTTTACGATTTGTTGCCTCGCTGGCCAATTATAAAATCGACAAACATTTGCTTACAGCCTACAATGTAAAAACCATTACGGTTGCCGATGCTACCGTTCTGCCTGGCGATGGAATTGTGTATGTCGAGAAAAAAGCCATTATGCGAACTCTCGAAGATGCTAAAATTATTGCCAACAACGACAGTAAATTTCATCTCCTTTACAATGCAGATGTAAATATATTCGGAAGAAAAAATTATAATGCTACTGCCGATTACGATTATGTTGATGAAGTTAACCGAAAACAACAAATTCATTTCGATGTTGTGGCAGTTGACGATTCAGTACATACTTATGCCGATGGAAATATCTCCGACAGTTTGGGCTTCAGGTTAAGTCCGCATTTCGATTACCAGGGCGATGTTAAACTAACTGCCTCCAGGGAATTTCTCACTTTTTCAGGGCTAACACGCATGAATTACGATTGTAATATGCTTTCAAATAACTGGCTCTCTTTTTCTGCTGAAATAGATCCTTTAGAGCTTTTCATTCCTGTTCCTGAAAAGCCTGTAAATATTAATGGCGATGAGCTAATGTCTTCAATATTATTGCACAAAGACTCAACACATGTTTATACTTCATTTCTGAACAAACCTAAAAAATACAGCGACATTCCGGTACTTGCAGCTTCGGGATATTTGTATTACGACAAAATAGAGCGTGAATATATGATTGGGTCTAAAGAAAAAATCGACAATCCCGATCTTACAGGAAACCTTTTGAAATTATCGAAAGACAATTGCATGGTAGAAGCCGACGGAAAAATCGACCTGGGCATTTATTCGGGTCAGATAAAGATAAACTCTGCCGGATTTGTTTCGCACGATCTAAATAAAGACAGTCTCGAATTTAATTTGATGATGGTAATGGATTTCTTTTTTCCAAGCGAAGTGTTGCAAATGATGGCCGATGTAATGTACAACAGCAATGTTCTTGAACCTGTCGATTTGGGGAGCGAGACATTCATAAAAGGAATAAATGAAATACTCGGTCCCGATGCCGGTATCGAAGCCATGAACGACCTCAGCCTGTATGGCGAATACAAGAAATTTCCAAAAGAACTCGAAAAATCGCTGGTATTAACCGAAGTAAACCTGATTTGGGATACACAAACAAAATCGTATGTCTCGATGGGGCCAATTGGGATTGGGAATATAGGAAAAACCGAAATCAACAGGTATGTTGATGGAAAAATGGAATTCATCAGAACCCGAACAAACAACGAATTTACTATTTATCTTCAATTAGATTATGAACTATGGTATTTGTTTGAATACAAGCGTAACAATCTTTTTGTAGTTTCTTCGGATGATAATTTCAACATTGCTTTAAAAACAATGAAGCCTGATAAGCGTCGCAATAAAATGAAAGGCGAACCTCCTTTAACAGTTGTTCCTGCCAATGTACGGAAACAAAGATATTTCCTCCAAAAGTTTAATATGGAAGATGAATTACCCGAAGATGATGAAGATTTTTATGAGGATTAGGGGCGATTGTTGAATTGCGAAACTGTTGAATTGTTGATTTTAGTAATGAAGGATAAATTTTGTAGTGTTTTCCTTTCATTTCTTCTACTGTTCATTATCGGACATCGTATTGATAATACCGAACAGAATAGCTATCCATTATAATACATAAACCTTAGTTTTGTAAATATTTAACATTGTTGGCATAATTTCTGATATTGTGCCGCGTTTGTTTGAAATAGAATATCAGAAAAAATAATTACCTTTAATTTTAGGTAAGTATGGTTAGTTAATAAACAGGATCCCGCATCAGATGTGGGGTCCTTTTTTTTGGGGGTTTTCAAATTGAGTTTTGGAAATTATTAGCTTATTGCGATTTGTGATTTGAAATAGCTATTATTTTCTCAGCTTTTCTTTGTTTCAAATACCCACGAATTATGCTTTGAATGTCGCGGTTGTCGCTGTATGCTTTTATGTTATCTTTTATCAGTTCTAAATTATCGCCCGTAAATTCTGGTGCGAAATAGCCGAAGCCTATGTAGCAGCCATTCTCGACACACACCACCGATTTTTCATCATCGCTCCTGCCTTTGTCTATAATAAGAAAGTTACTGTTCTCGAACTCGAAACGGTCAATTGCGGCCTGTACCCGTTTATTATAATCGGTGGGAGTTTCTTTACCTATACATGCGCCCCTGCATTGCCCAATGCCATAATGAAAACAGGCTTTATCGGAAGAATAAAGACCACAAAGTTTCTGGCAAAGTTCAAATTCTTCGACCATCCTAAAAAGTGCCTTTTTGCCTTCTTCCTTTGATGAAAACGAAATAAGTGGCGAATATTTCTTTCTGTTCTTTTCGATGTTAAGCCTGAAGTAATCGTTCTGATCTTTATAATAGAAAATGCCATTTGTAAAACCTGTACGTCGTTGGGCACGGTTGAAAACTGGTTTATGCCGTTTAATTTCGTCTGATTCAAGTAACAGGGCAATCAATTCGCTACCTGTAATTTCGTGGCCAATGTCAACTATCCTGCCTTTCATTTCGATGGCCCGCGAACTGTTTTCGTTGCCGAGGTGTTGGATTATCCTTTTTCTGATATTGTTGCTTTTGCCAATATAAATTATAGCCCCTTCTTGATTATAAAAATAATATATCCCCGTTTGCTGCGGAAGGGCTTCGATTATTTTTTTGTCGAAATCCTGATGCAGGCCCCGGAATGCAAGTCTGTCTGCTTTATTAGAAATGTTTCCCTGCGTATCAAGTTCAAGAAGATGCTCAAAAAGTTTTACTGTGGCCAGGGCATCGCCGGCTGCACGGTGTCGGCCATTAATTTCAATTTTCAACCTTTCGCATAAATTCCCCAGACTATAGCTTGGGAATCCGGGCATTAGTTTACGGCTTAATTTTACGGTACATAAATGTTTTCGTGTGAAATTATAGCCCAGGTTACGGAATTCATTTTTAACGAAATTATAATCGAAACTTGCATTATGCGCAACAAAGATTTGATCCTTTGTGATTTCAACAACCTCTTTGGCAATCTCGTAGAATTTTGGTGCATCTGCAACCATCTCGTTTGTAATGCCGGTAAGCTTAGTAATGAAATACGGAATGCCCCGTTCAGGGTTTACTAAGCTCACAAACTCGTCAATAATTTTTTCGCCATCGTAAATGTAAATAGCTATTTCGGTTATCTTTTCTAATTTGTATGAGCCACCGGTGGTTTCTATATCGAGAATCGCGTACATCGAAGGCAAAGATAGTTGTTTCATGGAGACGGAAGTTCTAAGTTGGCAATAGCGAGGGTTTCGCTCAAAGCGACACTGACGGTTACTTTTTTAATCCTTCGCATTTCCATTTGTATTGATACAAAACATGACAAAAACCAACAAGGCTGTTTTTAAATTGTACATTTCTTTTCTCTTAGTTTTTATAATTTAAAAATATTAATTTATGATCATCAGAATAAATAATTTGTTCGCAAGTATGATAAAATAGTTGCCAAACAACAAAAACAGGCTTTCCTTCTGTGGTTTATAGCGAAAAATACTAATAATGTGTGTAGTTTTTGAAAATAAAAGTATACTTTTGCAGCCAATTAATAAACATATTGTCTAACTCATTAATTACATAATTATTAAATGATTGAAGAAAAAGAAGATGCTCAAATCAACAAAACAGATGTTGTTGAAGAAAGCACAGAAATTAAAAATGATGTAACTGAAAGCAACGAAGTGAAAACTGAAGTTGTTGAAGAAGCAAAAACGGAAGAAGTAACTGAGCCGAAAGATGAAGTTGAAACTCCCGTCGAAAAAGAAGAAGCAACAGAGAACGAAGCTCCTGAGAAAGTGATTGAGGATGCTACTGTTGAAACTCCCATCGAAAAAGAAGAAGCAACAGATAACGAGGCTTCTGAGGAGGTAATTGAGGATGCTACTGTTGAAAGCACAGAAGAAACTAAAGCCGCACCGGAAAGTACTGAAGAAGTAAAGCCGGAAGCTGAGATTACTGAAAAAGCAAAAGCTGAAACTGAAAGTGGTGATCAGAAAGAAAAAACTGAAGATGCTACAAAAATAGAGATTGATGTTGATGCAGAACCAAAGCAAGTGTTGAACGAAAATATTCCTCTCGATCAATTTGACTGGGATGCACTTGTGAAGGAAACAGACAGCTATTCGAAAAACGATCGGGAAAATCTTGAAACACAGTACAACGAGACATTATCAACTATTCAGGATAACGAAGTGTTAGACGGAACAGTTGTTTCAATGAACAAGCGCGAAGTTGTTATAAACATTGGTTTCAAATCTGAAGGTGTAATCAGCACAAACGAATTCCGTTATAATACGGAATTAGCAACAGGCGATACTGTTGAAGTTTTTGTCGAAAATCAGGAAGATAAAAATGGACAGCTTGTGCTATCGCACAAAAAAGCCCGCGCCCTAAGATCATGGGAACGTGTAAACGAAGCACTCGGAAAAGACGAAATTATTAATGGCTTTATCAAATGCAGGACTAAAGGTGGTATGATTGTAGATGTTTTTGGAATTGAAGCCTTCCTTCCCGGTTCGCAAATTGATGTTAAACCTATTCGCGATTATGATATTTATGTTGGAAAAACAATGGAATTCAAGGTGGTGAAAATCAATCAGGAATTCCGCAATGTTGTTGTGTCACATAAAGCATTAATCGAAGCCGAACTCGAACAGCAAAAACAAGAGATTATTTCAAAACTCGAAAAAGGACAGGTGCTCGAAGGTACTGTCAAGAATATTACCTCTTATGGTGTATTTATTGATTTAGGTGGCGTTGATGGTTTAATCCACATTACCGACCTTTCGTGGGGACGTGTATCGCATCCTGAAGAGATAGTAAACTTAGACGAAAAACTAAATGTTGTTATTCTGGACTTTGATGATTCGAAGAAAAGAATTGCCCTGGGCTTGAAACAATTGACCAAGCATCCATGGGATTCGCTCGACGAAGGCCTGAAGATTGGCGACAGGGTAAAAGGTAAAGTAGTTGTAATGGCCGATTATGGTGCATTTGTAGAGATTGCATCAGGAGTTGAAGGTTTAATTCATGTTTCCGAAATATCATGGTCACAGCATTTGCGTAGTGCCCAGGAATTTTTGAAAGTTGGCGACGAAGTTGAAGCCCAAATTCTTACACTCGACCGCGACGAACGAAAAATGTCCTTAGGTATCAAGCAACTAAAAACTGATCCATGGGAGAAAATCGACGATAAATATTCTGCAAATTCGAAGCATACTGCAAAAGTCAGGAACTTTACAGGATTTGGTATTTTTGTTGAAATCGAAGAAGGTGTTGATGGACTTATTCATATTTCTGACTTATCATGGACCAAGAAAATCAAGCATCCTGCTGAATTTACTTCCATTGGAGAAGATATCGAAGTGGTTGTTCTCGACATCGACAAAGAAAACCGTCGCCTGAGCCTTGGCCACAAACAATTAGAAGAAAACCCATGGGAAGTATTCGAAACTATCTTTAATGTTGATTCAATACACGAAGGTACTGTTGTGGAAGTTTTCGACAAAGGAGCAATAATCTCTCTTCCTTATGGAGTTGAAGGTTTTGCTACACCACGCCATTTAGTAAAAGAAAATGGTGATCCTGCAAAGGTTGATGAAAAACTTGAATTCAAAGTAATTGAGTTTTCTAAATCGAATAAAAAGATTATCTTGTCGCACAGTCGTGTTTTTGAAGATATTAAACGTGGACAAGAAACATCAAAACGTAAAGCACAGGATTCTTCATCCAAAAAAGGTGTTAAACACCTAAAAGAAAGTTTGGAAAAAACTACACTTGGTGATATCTCGGCACTTGCTGATTTAAAAACCGAAATGGAAGAAGAAGCAAAGAAGAAACTTGAAGAAAGAGCAAATAAAAAAGATTCTTAGAATATGGAAGTGAAGATTGAAAAAAAAGAAAATTTCACAGAATTTCACGTGTTGTACAAAAGACTTGATACACATATTGCACCGGGAATAAAGTCTGAATTGGTTATTATTGCAGGAAAAGGTGAAAAAAACCTAATCCTCGATATTAGTAATTGCGAGTATTGCGATTCGTCAGGATTAAGTGCAATCCTGGTAGCCAACAGGCTTTGTAAAAATGCAAGTGGTATTTTTGTGTTAACAGGCCTTAACCCTGCAGTGGAGCGATTAGTAAAAATCTCTCAGCTCGATACAGTGCTGAACATTGCTAAAACTACTGATGAAGCAAGGGAAGTTATGCAGAAATTAATTTCTGATAAAGCATAACCAACTAAATTCATCTTGTATCAGTGAAGTTTTCGTTAACAATCTTGGGAAGTAATTCTGCTTTTCCTACTTCTGAACGATTTCCAACCGCTCATGTGCTCAATGTACATGAGCGGTTTTTTTTGATCGATTGTGGCGAGGGTACGCAACTTCAGATACGACGTAACAAAATCAGGTTTGGCAAACTAAACCATATTTTTATTTCACATCTGCACGGCGATCACTATTTTGGGATTTTCGGCCTTATTTCTACTCTGTCGTTGCTGGGCCGCAAAACCGATTTGCATATTTATGCTATGCCCGACCTTGAAAAAATGATCAATTTCCAACTAAAATATTTTTATGATCCCCTTCAGTTTAAAATTATTTTTCATCCTCTTCAACATAAAACCAAGGAGATAATTTTCGATAATAAAAACCTTGAAGTTGCATCATTTCCATTGAAGCATCGCATTCCTACCTGTGGTTTTCTTTTTAAAGAAAAAAAACACGAAGCAAGGATAATAAAAGAGATGATCGATTTTTATAAAATCCCCATCAAAGATATTGTAAAAATTAAACAGGGATCCGATTTTATTACTCCTGATGGAGATAAAATCCTCAACGCCCGACTGACCAATCCGGCGGGAGAGCAACGCTCGTATGCTTTTTGCTCCGATACGGCTTATTCCGAAGAAATTATACCACATATCGAAAATGTGGATTTACTTTACCACGAGGCTACATTTTTGCACGAGCTGGCCGATCAGGCAAAATCATCTTCACATTCAACAAGTTATCAGGCAGCCACAATTGCTAAAAAGGCCAATGTAAAAAAACTTATTATAGGACATTACTCATCGCGCTACAAAGATATTTCCCCGCTTGTCGACGAAGCCAGGGCGGTATTTCCCGAAACCTATCCGGCTATCGAAAACGAAAGTTTTGATGTACCCTTTGCGAGGAGATAAGGGCAAAGGGCGAAGGGCGAAGGGCGAAGAGCGAAGGGCGAAGGGCGAAGGGCAAAGGGCAAATAGCGAAGGGCAAATAGCAAAGGGCGAAGAGCGAAGGGCGAAGGGCGAAGGGCAAAGGGCGAAGCGTATCTGGATTTAGGAATGAATGGTTAAATTGCTTTATTGTTAAATTGTTAATTGTCGGAGCGAATAGTAGCTCCGGATACCAAAGCATATCAGGAGTTAATAGGATAAAGGTTTAATGTTGATTGCACATAATTAGTGTCCATCCATAAAGTAGATATTAGATTGAATTTTGATTTCAGAACAAGGATTAACCCATGCCTTTGGCAGGGCAGGCAGATTTTTGACCCGATAGCTATCGGGTTCAGATTTAGAGGTACTTAGAAAAATGTAAATCAACTTGATTTGTTGTAAAACAGATTGAGGATCAATAGCCCCGACATGAATGTCGGGGGACTATGTGCATAAAGAAATACCGGGCCTTTAGGCCATATTGGGAGTGTTGGCCTAAAGGCCATTTATACATAATCATTCTAAACCCCGACCTAAAGGATCGGGGCTATTGAATGGAAAATAGGCAAAACTATATGGCTTTGAAAATCAGCTACAAGCAAAAAGCTGTCATTGGTAGCGAAACAAAGTGAAGCGAAGAATCTCATCTAATAATTGTTTTTCCGCTTATCTCACCTTATAACCACAAACTTTTTGACCCAAACATTGCTTTTGCCAATGGCACGGAGAAAGTAGTTGCCGGGCGATAAACCGGAAACATCAATTGTTCCCTGTTTTTTATTGATGGTAGTTTTTTGCAGCAGTTGGCCGGATAGGTTGTAGATTTCGATCCCCGCTATCGGGATTGTTTCTGATGATGATGATATAATTAATTTGTCTTTTGCAGGGTTTGGGAATAGTTCAAGGCTTGATTGGCTTTTTATTTCTTCTTTTCCGAGAACAGTTACGGCATTGTGCAATTTGCTTATACCGTGCTGTGTGCCTATCCACATATTGCCGAGGTGGTCTTGTTCGAGGCAGCGGGCATGGCGGTGTACCAAGCCGTCGATATCAGTAATATTATAAAATCCTGTGTCGGTCAATACTGAAATGCCGCCCATGGTGGCAAACCAGATGGTGCTGTCACTGGCTATTTCAATCTCCCATACCCAGTTGTGAGCCAGGCCATCTGCTTCGAAATAATACTCCCAACTGGTGTCATTTTTACACGCAATTCCATAATTGGTTGCCATCCAAAGGCCACCATTTAAATCGTTGCGCAGGTCATTGAACCTGTAGCCGAGATATGTGTTTTGGATAACTTCAGGAATAAAAATATTTCCCTGCATATAGGCTACGCCATTAGTCGTTCCTACCCACAGAGTGCCTGATGAATCTCGTTCAACCGATTTGCATGGCATATTAGAAAGTCCCTGACTGTAGATGTTCCAATTAGAAATGTTCCAAAAATCGGGACCCCAGAAATGCAAAGCCCCAAGATTACCAACTGTCCAGTAATCATCGGATGATTCTGATATGAAATCATAACCCAATCCACCGTTATAAGAATATATTGTATCGACAAAACCATTGTGATAACGGTAAATATATGGGTATTCCGAAACGATAACCTGGTTGTCGTAATCTCTTTTCACTAAAGGATTACCATGATTTTCGTGTTTTGTAAAATAGCTTTCCCAATTTACAAAGTCGAAGCGGCTAACACCGTTTTTTGTGGCTGCCCAAATTTCGTGGCTTGCGCTTTCGCAGATATCGTTTACAAGATTTTCAGCCAGTCCGGTAAGGGTTGAATAATAAGTCCAGGTGTTTTGTTCGAATTTGCACAAGCCTCCCGATTGCAGTCCAAACCAAACCCTGCCTTGCGAATCGAAAGTACCGGAAAGCACTTCGTTTGTTGGCAATCCGTTTACTGTGGTGTGCCTGTACCAGTTATTGTTTTCGCGATAAAAAACACCCATGTCCATCGATCCGAACCAAAGCCTGTTGTTTACAGTATCGTTTATAATTGGTGATATATTTTTAATGTCGTTGGTGGTACTGGTTAATGTTGCAGGTATTAAAGTTGTCCATCCGTTTCCGTTGAAGTAGGCAATTTCACGGCCTCCAACCCACATCGTGCCGTTTTCGTCTTGCATAATACTGTAAATACAAGATGAATTATTGCTCCAGGCCAGGCCGTCGGCAGCATCGTAACTTAGCCATGAAGTCCCGTTGTACATCGACAGACCGTATTCTGTTCCTACCCAAATATAACCTTGTGGGTCTTCGTAAACAGCATGGATAAAATCTCCTGCCAGGCCCGAAGCTGTGGTAAACATATCGAAAGTAGTACCATTAAACCTAAATAAAATGCTTGCTGTTCCAATCCACACATTTCCCTGGCTGTCGCAAAATGTTAGAGTAACTGTATATGCAGAGCTTGGCAGTGGATATTTACTTATGCTTGTTCCATCGAATTTATACAAGGTATCCTGGGCTTCGTACCAAATATTCCCCTGGTTGTCGGCACTAAAATAAAAATGGTAGTGTCCATTAATAAATATAGGGTCATAAATATCGTATCGTGCGTTAAAGGTTAAATTGCTGTATTCCGATAGCACGTCCCAGCTTTTTATGAAAAGAGTGTTTGTGGCCGGATTTTCGAAAATATCAAAAATAGTATTCGATGGAGGCGATTTATCACCAGTGTTCAATGTGGTGTAGTGTGTCCATTGGTATTGGGCAAAACAGTTAAATGGAATTAGAAAAAATAAAATAAGTTTTAAGGTTCTCATGTCTAATTAGTTTAATATTTAATAAAATGAAAAAAAAGCAGACTGTACAATTACAGTCTGCTTTTGTTATTTAATCTCTACAACGAATATTCAAATCATGGACTTGACCATTTATTGTATAGTTTGAGTAGGCATTACCATCACACTCGTTACAATCCTCTGCAATAAATGAAGAAGCTGTGTTATAAGTATGTGTTGGCGCAATAGATGATTGACAACTTGTTGTTTTAACAGTAAAAGTTGAAAGGGTATAATTGTTATTACTCGAACATATTTCATTAATCGTTGTTGTACCTCCTGCTGTAACTGCATATGTTTCAGTTTTTTGATTAACACCATATACATAAACAGCAACTATCCCATAATTTACGTTGTTCATATCGTTTGTTACATCTACATCTTGTGCATACGTACTAAATCCAAGGCAAAATAATATTGCCATTAAAAACATTAATTTTGATTTCATATTAAAAAGTATTTAATTTGAAACTGAGTGCTGGCTAAAGTTCACAAGGGCTGTCTTGCCTTTTGCCAGGGAGTAAAATCTACCTGTTGCCCCGCAACAGCCGATAAAATG
>JAYENH010000147.1:0-4696 GCA_034721995.1 Bacteroidota bacterium | reverse complement strand
TATGCTAATGATTACGCCCCTTTGGGGCTTTCTATTCTCGGCCAACAATCTGTCTGTGAATTTTGCCTTTTGCCTTCTCAAATAACCCTCAACAGACTCTTATACTGTTCGTTTTCTTCTTCGCCGGCCCTCTTCCGGCTTATTTCATAAAGTTTTTGCTGAAGGAATTTTCTTGCCCGGCTCAACTGCGATTTACTTGTGTTCTCCGAAATCGAAAGCATTTTTGCAATTTCTTTATGGCCGTGTTTTTCAAAAACAAACAAGCTGAAAACAATCCGGTAACCTTCTGGCAGTACTTGCAAAATATCCATAAGTTCTTCTTTGCTGAAATTCATCCTCCGGATTAAGTCTTGTTGTTTTTCCTGTCCTTTTGCAGATATGGGATTTACAATATTTTCCTGTTCCCATTGTAGCAGTTTTTCATCGCCATGCGATAAAACCGAATCGTTCTTACATTTCAAAAATCCCAACGAAGTATTAATAAAAATCCTTTTCATCCAGCCTTCAAAAGTCCCTCTGCCTGTAAACTGGCCAATCTTCGTAAAAACCGTAATAAAACCTTCTTGCAATATATCCTCGGTATCGGCATTGTTGCTCAAGTACCGGAAACATACAGCCCTCATCCGTGTCGAAAACTGCTCGTAAAGCATCTTCCGTGCGAGTTCTTCCCCACGTTTACAGGCTTCTATTATTTCACTCAGTTCAGTCATTTATAACTCGTTCACATAACATAGAGCGGGGAATTGTAAAAGGTTGCATCAAAATTCCGATTTTTTTCAGAAAAAACACATTCTAACACAATTAGTGCAACAGTTAAAATGGGGCGTACGACAAATTTCACCAACAAAATATTTATCATCGAATTATTCTCCGGATAGCTATCGGGATAACCGAATTTTTATTTTGGCAGGTGAAATTCGTATAATTCGATCCATTCGTCGACAAAAATATCATTTAATGATAGTAATAGGAAATTTGTCGTACAACCGTTTAAATATTTATTTCTTAATTTTCCAACATCCATTTCCAAACCGGTTTAATTATTATGCTTTTATCATGTTGAATAACCCGATCAATCTGGTTCATGGTTAATAATAATCCTGATTTAATTCAAAACAAACCTGAATAATCATTTTAATCTGTCGATCTTGTGAAACCAGAAAATCGCACTCTCCATTGTTTCGGATTTCTTGCCTGTTGCTTTAGCGAATAGCTGAAACGGGGAACAGTAAAAAACAAGTATGCATCTTCAAAAAAGGATATATATTTAAAAACAGTATTTACCGAACCTAATTCAAAGTTTTTTTTACTAATGAAAATGATTGTTGTTAAAACTATAAATCAGATATTTTGGATATTTGAATAGTCATGTAAAAAAAATAAAATATTTTTGCAGATATTTAGTTCATTAGTGATACAAACTAAAACTGTTTTGTTTTGATTAAAAGAAGTTTAGGATATTTACTTGCAAGCCTTGTTATTATTGGGTTTATATATAGCTGTTCGACCGAGAAAAACACCGGAATAAGCCGTACCTACCATAATATTACATCGCATTATAATGTATATTTTAATGGGAACGAAGCATTCAAACAAGGAGTGCTCAGGCTCGACAATTCATTTGTTGAGAACTATAATGCCATTTTGCCCATTTTTAAATATGGCGACGAAACTGCTGCAAAAATGATTTATCCTGATATGGACAAGGCGATAAAGAAATGTTCGAAGCTCATTAAAATTCATTCGATAACATCGAAACCAAAACGAAAAAAAGGGAGAAAATCCAAAAAAGAAAGAAAGTTTTATGCTAAAAACGAATATAATAAGTGGATCGACGATGCTTACCTTTTAATGGGGAAATCGCATTTTTATAAACATGATTTTTTCTCTGCCTTAGAATCTTTTGAGTACATGATAAAAGAATATCAGGACGAACCTGCAACTTTTGAGGCATATATTTGGATTGCAAGAACATACAACGAACAAAAAGAATATGTAAAAGCACGCGAAATACTCGATCTTATTGATGCAAAAAGAAAGATGCCCGAAAAATACGAGGATGAGTTACAGATTACTTACGCCGATTACTATTTTAAGCAGGAAAAGTACGATGACGGGATCCCTTATCTTGAAAAGACCATCGAGCTTACTCGCAAAAAAGCCATTAAAGTGCGCTATATGTTTATCCTGGCACAGGTTTATCAGGAAATGGAAAACTATAAGGCTGCTTCCCTATTGTACACTAAGGTAATTAAGAAGAACCGAAATTACGACATGGCATTTAATGCCAAACTGCGCAAAGCAAGTTCGTTTAGTACAAGCCTGGGAGGAGGCGAGGAATTGATGAAAGAGTTAGGCAAAATGCTAAAGGACGATAAAAACATCGAGTACAAAGACCAGATCTATTATGCAATGGCCGAGCTTTCGATGAAACAGGGCAAGGTTGAAGAAGCACTTGATTATTATAAACTTTCGGCAGAAAAAAGCGTTTCCAATACAAATCAAAAAGCAATAACCTTTCTGGCTATGGCCGATATTTATTTTGCAAGGCCCGAATACCGTCATGCACAAACATATTACGATTCTACACTGTTTTTTATCGATCCATCCTACCCCGATATTGAGTCTCTTAGTGTAAAAACAAAAAGCCTTACTAAACTGATTGAAAATCTTGACATTATTGATAATCAAGACAGTTTGCAAAATGTGGCGGCAATGTCAGAAAAACAACGCGATGCTGTTATACAATCTCTTATTAATGAAGTTATTGAAGAAGAGAAGCGATTGAAAGAAGAGGAAAGGATGGCCGAAATGAATTCTGCTTTATTCAAACAGCAACAGCGCGACCCACGAAACAGAAACCTTGCTGCCGGAGGTAAATGGTATTTTTATAACCCAACAGCCCTAAGCTTTGGCGAAACAGAATTTGTAAAACTTTGGGGGCGTCGTAAACTTGAAGACAACTGGCGTAGAAAAAACAAAAAGGTAGTTAGTTTTGGCGATGAGTTTGGCGACGAACTTGCCGAAGGAGATTCTGTTCCGGGGCAAAAACCCCGTCCCACCGACACAAAATCGAAAGAATATTATATGGTTGACCTGCCATTAAACGATTCGTTAATGAAAATTTCGCACCAAAATATTATTGATGCCTTTTTTGCTGTTGGCGAAATTTACAAAAACGAGCTAAATGACTATCCGCTTTCAGTTACAACTTTCGAAGAATTAAACAACCGCTACCCCGGCAACGATTATATCTTGTTTTCCTATTATAATTTATATAATTTGAATAATGATATAAACGAAACTGCCAAAGCTTTAGAGTATAAAAATAAGATTATTAATGACTTCCCTAATAGCAAATATGCAAAAATGTTTACTAATCCGAACTATTTGCAGGAAATAAACGCCCAAATACAAAAGGTGATAAATTTATATAATGACACTTATTCTTTGTTTAAGAATAAAAATTACTCCACAGTGATTTCCAATTGCACAATGGCCGAAGCTCAATATAGCAGCGATGGACTTATTCCGAAATTCAAATACCTGAAAGCAATATCGTATGGCGAAAGTGGCATGTTAGACCAATTTGTTGATGCTCTAAAAGATATTGTTAAAAACCACCCCGACAGCGAAGTGAAATCCCCTGCCATGGATATTCTACTGGTACTACAGGAAAAAGGAAATGTTGAACTGCCCGAAGAAGAACTGGGAGTAATAGAAAAGAAAGAAGAGCTTGTTGAAGTTCCTGCTGAAGAAATATATTCTTTAGACGAAAAAATGACACATTTTTATATTGTTGTTGTGGCAAACCGGAAAAAGAGCATCAACAGGATAAAATACAATATCTCGAATTTCAATATTGAGTTTTTCAGTATGAAGACTTTTAATATCAGTAGTATAATTTTAAATGATGACTATCAGATAATCACTGTAAAAAGCATGGATAATCAGGCGAAGGCCTTAGATTATTTTGCAAGCATCAAGGCAAATCCCGATGTTTACAAAGATTTTACCGAAACCGATTATCGACATTTTGTAATTACCTCCGAAAATTTTGCCGCTTTCTACAAAGACCAAAACGTAGAAAAATACATGGAATATTTTATCAAAAATTATTTTTCGGCAGAAGAGGGAAAGTAAAATGAAGGCAAAAGGAGAGAGACGTGGAGAAGAATCAAAGGAAAATTGGAAAAGCTATAATAATTTCAGATCTCATCATTTGCATAAAACATTTCAATACAAATCGCAATTAACTATTCAACTTCAACAATATAATATTTAGCTCCTATGGAGCAGTACTTCGTATTGTCAAATTAGCATCAAAACCGCAAACAATTAGTTCCGTAGGAACGAAATATTTATAGAAAATAATCAAAGAAATAAAACTAAGCTCCGTAGGAGTGACGTATTATGAGATTGAATCAATGTTAGCTTAAAACAAACGAATATTTGCGATTTGTTCAAAATCTTAATTTGCGAAAGAATTTATGAAAAAAGCAAATATGATAAATTCTGAATTTCAAAAGCTAAATAAAAAAATCCGGCCCTTACAAGAACCGGATTTTATATTTTATTTTAATCAAAAGAGCTTTGCATTCTCTTCGTCTTTCCTTCTAACTTCGGTTGCCCGTCTTCAAACTATCTCACAATCTCCATTTCGTCAATCAGGTGTTTGGCATCTGCATATTTATCA
>JAYENH010000146.1:0-4701 GCA_034721995.1 Bacteroidota bacterium | reverse complement strand
GAAAATTTATTCTGGTAAATTCCTTTTAATCTGTGAACTTTTTCATGAACACCTATAAAATTATATAATATTGTGAGTAATCTGTGGCATTTTTTGTCCCTTATATATTTTCTGCCAAAAAATACACGATTATCAAAAATAAGATACTAAATTTACAAAATGGAAATTGATAATTCAAATAGTATATGGAATCAAACAGGAGGTACTCTTAGTCATAATAATGCTATTAAAGAATATGGAATTACCCTGAAAGAAATAATTCGTTGTATAAAAGATGATGTGTTTCAGTATAGGATTAATTATGTACATGGAAATCCATATTACAAATTAGTCAGAAAGGAAATAGAAGCTTTTATTATTGAAAAATATGGCAAAAATTATATTATAGAAAGGAAACTTAACCATAAATCAAACCAGATAAAAACTGAGTTGCGTAAACTCAAGAGACAAATAAAGATTCGCGAAAAAGACTTAGAATTACTATCAAAAAAAATAGAAACTTTAAAAAAACCTGCATGATTTCATCACAAAAATTATTTATAATTATTCTTAGCATCACACTCAGTCTGGGCTGTGTACAATCTCAAAACTTAATTACTAATTCGGGTTTCGAAGGTGGAACTGTTTCGCCCTGGTATGCATGGTGCGATATCGAAACTGTTACAACCAACCCTCATTCAGGAACTTATTGCGCCAGGGTTTACAACCGAACTGAATATTGGGATTCGCCAGTTCACAGCATAAATACGCTTATGGTGGATGGCACATATTATAAGTTAACGGCATGGGTACGCGCTTCGGGAGAACCTGAATCGGAAATTGAAATGACAATTGCGCAGAACGATGGCGCAGGCCAGAACTATTATTTCCTGAACATGCAAACTGTTACAGAGGGATACTGGAAACAACTTACCGGTCATTTTCAGTTAGAGCAGGAAGGCACTCTTACAAGCCTGTATGTATATTTTCAGGGACCTCCTGCCGGTGTCGAAATTTTTCTTGACGATGTTGTTATCGAGGAAGTCGATTACAATTGGCTTACTGATGCCAATGCAGGTATCGAAACCAACAGGAAAAGAGATACCCGTGTTTTGGTTGTCGACGAAGATGGCGACCCATTGCCAGGTGCAAGTGTCCACCTTCAACAAACATCGCACGATTTTGCTTTTGGTGCTTGCGTAAACGATAATCTAATCAGTAATTCCGATTATAAGGATTTTTTTGTTTCACACTACGAATGGGGCGTTCACGAGGCTCATGCAAAATGGCCACAAATGGAAGCAACACAGGATAATCTTTACTATGGTTCGGTTGATGGGCAATATGATATTTGTGTTGCCAACGGGATAAAAATGCGCGGGCATAATGTTTTCTGGTGTTTCGAGCAATATGTGCCTACATGGGTACCGGCGTTAAGCAATACAGAACTTGAGGCCGAAATGCTTGAAAGGATCGACGATGTTGTTGGCCATTTTGCTGATAACGGACGAAAAATGTACCATTGGGACGTTAACAACGAAATGCTCTACGGCTCATATTTTATGGACAGGTATGCCGACACAATCCGTCCGTGGATGTTTGAAAAAGTACACGAAGCCGATACTGCTACAGAGTTATTTGTAAATGATTATGGCATTTTAAATGGCCGAAAGGTTTACCAATATATTGACCAAATTCAAGACTTGATCGACGATGGTGCACCAATTCATGGTATTGGCGTGCAATCGCACATGGGGCAAAAAATCAATCCGTATTCGATAAAATACAATCTCGATCTTCTTTCTGATTTCGATTTACCAATTCTTTCAACTGAATTTGATGTTGAGTTTGCCGATGAAAATATCCGTGCCGACAGGCTCGAGCGTTTTTTCCGTGTTGTTTTCGGGCATCCAAACACAAGCGGGATTTTCATGTGGGGCTTTTGGGAAAATTCTCACTGGAAAGACAATGCTCATATCGTTAACTCAAACTGGACATTGAATGCCGCGGGGCAAAAATTCGAGCATCTCATGGATTTATGGACAAGCGATACCACTATTGTTGCAGATGCAAACGGTGAAATATCCTGCCGTGTATTTCATGGCGAATATTCAATTTCGGTTACACCGGCAAGTGGGCCGGCCTTTGTTGCCACCGGCGAAGTTTTGCCCGGCATTGGCGAAAAACAACTCAGGGCCGCACCTCCCGCACCTTGCTCGGGAACAGCATGGAATACTTATCAGGATAACAAATTCAACGAATTGCCCACAACAAGCATAGAAGTTTTGGCCGACCATTTTAACGATTTTTCACATTCCGATTACGATAACGATGCTACCTATACCACAGTTGCCATTACGGGCCAAACGTTTAACGAAGCACTTCAGGTTTCGATCGATACAGAGCCATCGCGCAGCGACAGGGTAAATATGACACTTGGCGCACCCTCCGATCTCGATCAGGACGATGTAATCCTTGTTTCGTTTTATGCACGTACAATTGTTCCGGCATCGAGCGGCATGGGCGAAATAGAGTTCCGTTTTATGCGGGCAAGCGCACCATGGACAAAGTTTGTCAGTTGGCCAATGACCATCGGTACCGAATGGAAAAGATATTATGTCCCTTTTCCTGTTGAAGTATGGCGGGGCATGGGTTCGGAAGAAGCAGCACCCGAACCGCCACAGGGTTACGATGATGATACATTTGCACCAAATGAAGTGAGATTTCGGCTTTGTTTGGGCTATTATCCGCAGACCCTGCAAATTGCCGACATAAGGCTTGTGAACTACGGGCCATCCTTGTCGGGCGATTTATTACCACATAATTGTATTGATGATAGCGACACAAGGGTGCTGATAAAAAAATCGGATGGCTCGGGCGAACAATGCACCCCCCAAATTTTGGCCGATGCAGAAGAAGGCACAAAATACCTTCCCGATTTCAGTTATGCAGGTTATCATTTTAGCGAAGAAGCCCTGCCAACCGGATCGGCAGGAATGACAGTTTTAAATGTAACATCGTATGGAGCAGTAGCCAACGATGGCAACGATGACACAACACCAATCCAAAATGCAATAACTGCCGCCGAAGGAACATCAGGGCCGGTTGTACTCGAATTCCCGGCAGGTACATTTAAAGTAAGCGAGATAATGTTCCTGAAAAGAGATGATTTTATTGTGCGGGGAGCAGGAAGCGGAACCGGTGGTACTGTACTGGAATTTACACAGGCAATGGAATATATGACCAAGCCACAGGAAATTCTCGATCAGGAACAAGAAATTGTAAATAATAATATGAAAACCGATGCAGGTGAATGGTATTCGCCATTTTCATGGATTGGTGGAGTGATCTGGATAAAAAATACGAATCCTGTTCCGGCAGGCAACCTGGCCACTATTACAAGTGCCACTTTGCGCGGGGCACACACTGTTACAGTCGATAACACATCAAGCCTCAGCATAGGCAAGCGACTTGAATTACGATATTATGAGGATGGAAGCTCAACATCAGTAAGGGAGCATGTGTTTAATTGCACCGCTGCCAACCTGCCCGATGGTTTTGGTTCCGGTCTTCCGCCCACATGGAGCGGTGGCCCGGATGTCTGGCAAGTAGTTACCATCGAATCTATCAACGGAAACAATGTTACTTTTAAAGAAGCCCTAAACCACAATATCCACTCGGAATGGGAAGGTCAGCTCCGTGATGTTTCCTTTGTAGAAGAAGTAGGTTTCGAGGGTTTTAAAATTGAATTCCCTTTTGTGGATTATGCCGGCCACCACATCGAAGAAGGTTTCAACGGAATTTATATTGATGATGCAATCAATTCGTGGGTGCGCGATGTGGAAATTGTAAATTGCGATGCAGGTATCATGGTCGACAATAGCAAAAACATTACTGTTAAGGATGTTGAAATTTCGGGTCGTGGCGGACATTACACTTTTAAAATGGGCAGTGGCGACCAGATATTGTTCAGCAATTTTACGGTTTCGGCAAAAGCCATACATAACCCCAGTTTTAATACATATTGCCGCACAGGGGTTTACACAAACGGAACTGTCGATTTCGTACGCATGGATCAGCACAACGGCATGAACCACCAAAACCTATACGACAAGCTTACCCTTACCGGCGATGTGCGTCATCTTTGGAGCCACGGCGGAAATGATGGTGTAAGACCAACTCATGCGGCATTCAACACAAGTTGGAATTTGATGTTTCAGCCCGACCAGGATGTACCGGTGCATGGAACAAACATTCTTGATGGCCCATCTGCATATCTCATTGGCCTTACCAGCGATGCAACTATGTTGTTCGATTATGGCCCCAATGTTTGTGCCGAGTGCTTCGGAGAAGGGACTATGACTGTTCCATCGCTTTTTGATTATCAGCTTAACAGGCGTTTAAGTTTGATAATTTCTGAAATTGCCGACCCGTCCGACAATACTAACGCCAGATTTGTCGAACTTTACAACATTGGCTCGGACAATATTAATTTTGAGACAACAAAATGGTACTTGTGCAAACAAATTGACGGCTCGTCGTGGCAGGACATCCAGTTAAGCGGACAAGTTACAATGGGAGAAACTTTTATCATTTCCTACGGAAGCGATTTTACGAATTTCTACAATGCCTTCGGTTTTCATCCTGATATGGTAAGCGAACATATTACGGGCGATGGCGACGATGGCTATTATCTCTATCTCGGGGGCGACCATACAACTG
>JAYENH010000145.1:0-4709 GCA_034721995.1 Bacteroidota bacterium | reverse complement strand
GTTTTTTCTATGTTTTGCCCAATTTGCGTGGGCGAAGGTTGAAGGAAATAAATAAGGGCAATACTCGAAACAATAAAAACAACAACTGCGGCTGCACTCAGGTATAAGCCATAGCGTTGCCAGAACGAATTTTTTCTGTCAGGTAGCTTTGTATGAAAAGCCGATTTCAGATTGTCAAAGTCGTTTATGGCCTCAGGATGTTTTTCGTAGCCCTCCATTGCTGCAGCCCCGAAACAGTCATCTTCGAGTTTGCACTCTAAATTGTACATCGCGGCAGTATCCATTTTTCCTTCGAGATACGACTTTATATCATCCTCCGAAATACGAGCTTCCTCTTTATTTTTATCAAACTGCGATTTCATCGTTTTGTATTAAGCTAAGTTTTAAATTTCTTTTTCCATTCTGAATGTAACTCTTTACCTGCTTGTTAGAGAAACCAGTAATGTCTTCTATTTCTTTATAGCATTTCTCTTTCAGATAAAAAAGCTCGACACATTGTCGCTGTTCTGGTTTAAGGTTTTTTAAAGCCTCTTCAAGTAGATTAAATTGTATTTCCTTTATTTTAATCAATTCCAACTCATCGTCTTTTGGCACAATGTGCATTTCGGTTTTGTATCCTGTTTCGTGTTGCCGTTGCCTGCTTTTCTGTCTTAAAATCATCAGGCATTGGTTGCGCGTAACCGAATGTAGCCATGACGAAAAATTCTGTATTTCATGTTTGTGCAAGTCCGACATCAGTTTTTCAAAAATCAGTAATACCGTATCTTTAGCTTCTTCCCTGTCTAAATATTTCAAACAAACACCATAAACCAGGTGATGGTATCGCTCGAAGATTTCCGATATGTACGTGCTATCGCTTGTCTTCCTGTAATGTTTTACAAGAAGAAGGTCGTCCATTTTCTTTATATTCTTATTTTTAAATAGCTGCATCAGATTCCCGGCTTTTGCCTGCTAAAATAGTTCTTTTGGTTTAGAAATGCACGGCCTTGCATCCGTACAAGAAATACTACCTTTTTATGTTTACAGGGGAGGTTCCCAGTTCAGGGTTCAGTACTATTTTAGACAAGACTACCTACTGTGGACTGATGACTGAGAACTGTTTACTGATGACTGCCTTGCTTTCCATTCATTCAGGTAATCAAAATAACTTTTACTTTCGATAACAACAACACCCCCGGTCATGTCGCCATATTTTGCAGGAATGCCTCCCGAATACACAGTTACACTTCCGATAATCCCTGATGGCAATGAGTTTTCCAGATTTTCCTGCTTTACTCCATCAATATAATATACCGATGAGCCGGAACGTGAACCACGAAAATGAATTTCCTTTCCGTTGTCGCTTACCTGAATATCGGAAGAAAGTGCACGTAATACCATAGCCATATTATTTCGGTTTGGCATTTTTTCTAATTGAGCAGACAACACCGACATTTTCGAGGGTTCTTCAATATCTATCAGTTTATTTTTATAGGCGATTATCGTTATATCCTTGCCTAAACTTATTCCTTCTTTCAGGAAGATATCATTTATAAATGTAATCTTGTCGGGCTTAACGCTTACTTTAGTTATAAGCATGTTTTGAAATCCCATGAAAGTTACATATACATTGTAAATTCCGGGGCTTAATGGTTTTATTGTAAAACGACCATCAGGATCGCTTGCATCGCCAAGTTTTTCGCCCGCAATTTCAACATACACATGCGCACCCGGCAAAGGCAGTTTTTCCATTTCATCGAACACTTTTCCTTTAATTTCGCCACTTTGAGCTAATGAATAAAAAGCTCCAATGCACAGGATTACAATTATTGCAGTAAATTTTCTCATAACTTTTCAATTTTAATTAATACTGCCACATTAGATGTAGGCATTAAAGGTATTCCATAAAAAACATTATCTTTAGAACAATTTTTAGTTGAAAACCGGAGCTGGAAACGCCAATGTGAATGAGCAGTTCAGGAATTAAATCTATCAAATAAAAAAAAATAAATATGAAATTCGCACAAAAATTACAATTAGCCAGTTTAATATTAATATTGTTATTAAGCTCCTGTTCAAGTAACAGTAAGAATAAATCGACCAAAGCCCCCGAAACAAACAAGAAATCAGAATTGAATGCAATAAGCAATTACCTTCATGAAAATGATGCTCTGGAAATTCGTTTAACTATGTCTGAAAATCAGGTGGGAGCAGAAATTATGTATTTCATGAGCGGAAACAAAGATATTGCCATAAAGTACGATATGCCATTGATATTAACAGAAAGTGCATCGGGAAAGGGAATGATTTATTTAGAAGGAGAACCCGTGCCCGGCACCGAGGTTTATTTCTATAAAAATAAAGCTACCAACAAACAAATCCAAATCCTAACACAGACATGGCCCGACATAAACGGGCAAAATGGAAATCAAAGTTTATCAGATGGTTTGCTTGCCACCACCCGGCACGATGATGAAAACTGGCTTGGTTTTTACGGGGTTCCTGCCGGAATAAAATTCGATCTGGGTGAGATTATCGTTGTTGAAGAAATTTGCATTCGCTTTTTGCAGGATGTTGATAACAGAATTTTTTTACCGGTAGAGATACTTTTTTCCATTTCGGAGGATGATGAATATTGGGTTCCTTATAAAAACATTTTGAACAGGGAGTCGCAGGAAGGAAGTGCGGTTCACATAAAAGAATTTAGTGTTGCTGCTAATGGCGAAAAAGCGCGCTATATAAAAATCGAAGCAAAATATCCCGGTCCTTGTCCACAATGGCATGTTGCAAACAATCAGGGCTGTTTTATGTTTGCAGATGAAGTGGTAGTAGAATAAATTTATACAATATCTTTGAAAACCTTATATAGCTTTTCGTTGTTGTGTTTGCTTTCGCTAATTTCTTGTGGACAGCTACAGGATAAAATTGGTAATATGGATACAACAAAAAATATATTTACAAACCAGCTTATTAACGAAAGTAGCCCGTATTTGCTGCAACATGCTCATAATCCTGTAAACTGGCATCCCTGGGGGCAGGAGGCTTTGGATAAGGCCAGGGACGAAAATAAATTGATAATCATAAGTATTGGTTATTCCGCATGTCACTGGTGTCATGTAATGGAGCACGAAAGTTTTGAAGACGAAGAGGTTGCCAGTTTTATGAACGATAATTTTGTGGCAATAAAAGTTGACAGGGAAGAAAGGCCCGACATTGACCAAATATATATGAATGCCGTGCAATTGATTAACGGTAGCGGGGGATGGCCCTTGAACTGTATTGCATTGCCCGATGGCCGTCCTGTTTGGGGAGGTACATATTTCAGAAAAAAACAGTGGGTCGATATGCTAACCCAGGTATTGGAATTTGTAAAAAATAGCCCGGATAAGGCAGAACAACAAGCAGAATCCTTAACAGAGAAAGTTCAATCGCACGATTTTATATTTGATAATACCGAAAAATCAGAATTTACAAATGAGGATTTGAATAGTATTTTCATCAATTTAGAAAGCAATATAGATATTACCGATGGAGGAAACTACGGAGCACCAAAATTTCCGATGCCAATAGGACAGCGGTTTTTGTTGCACTATTATTATATAAGCCAAAATGAAGATGCCCTAAAAGCAGTTACCACGACATTAAATAAAATGGCTGGCGGAGGTATTTACGATCAAATCGGAGGCGGCTTTGCCCGCTATTCAACCGATTCGTATTGGGAAGTTCCTCACTTCGAAAAAATGTTGTACGATAATGCACAGCTTGTTAGTTTGTATTCGCTTGCTTATCAGCAAAGTAAAAACCCAAAATACAAAACAATTGTACACGAAACCCTGGAGTTTATCGCAAGAGAGTTAAAATCGAAAGAAGGCGGTTTTTACTCTTCGTTAGATGCAGATAGCGAGGGAGAGGAAGGAAAATTCTATGTGTGGACAAAGAGCGAATTACAAAAATTACCGGGCAATATTTCTGATTTAATAATTGATTATTACCAGATAACAGAAAAGGGAAATTGGGAAAATGGCAAAAATATTTTATTGGAAACTGAAAACAAAAACGAAATAGCCGGCAAATATAAAATCAGCCTTAAAGAATTAAACAAACAGGTTTCCGAAGCAAAAAAGATTTTATTAGAAGAACGCTCAAAACGGATCAGGCCGGGACTTGATGATAAAATTCTCACTTCGTGGAATGCCCTTATGCTTAAGGCTTATGTTGATGCATACCGGGTTTTTGATGATAAGGAATATTTAAAAACAGCTCTTATAAATGCAGATTTTATAAATGCAAAAATGAAATCGGATGATAACAGTTTAAACCGAAATTATAAGAACGGCAAAGCAACAATAAATGCTTTTTTAGATGATTATGCTTTTACTATTGATGCTTTTATTTCGCTTTATCAAGCTACATTCGACGAAAAGTGGTTGACAGAGGCACAGCAACTAACGGAATATGCGATCGAACATTTTTATGATGAAAACACAGGCATGTTTTTTTATACTTCGAATACCGACCCCGAATTGATTGCACGAAAAATTGAAGTTTCCGATAATGTTATTCCATCTGCAAATTCCGAAATGGCAAAAAATTTATTTGTACTTGGCAGGTATTTTTATAACAATAAATATATCCGCAAATCGGAAAGGATGCTAAAAAATGTAAAACAAAATGCATTACGCGGTGGGGTATACTATTCGAACTGGAATATTTTAATGGCATGGTTTGCA
>JAYENH010000144.1:0-4712 GCA_034721995.1 Bacteroidota bacterium | reverse complement strand
TAAAATGAACCTGATGCACGGCACATGGACAACATGGAACGAGCAATCGGTAAAAATTGCCGAAGCCAATTACAATAATGGCAAAAAAAATGGCAAATGGTTTATTTGGGACGAGAACGGGACACTCCGCTACAACATGACATACAAGGATGGAAAGAAAACCGGCAAATGGCTAATGTTTGACGAAAATGGAAATCTTATCAACGAAAAGGAATATACCAAAAAAAAGAAATAGGATAATAGAGCATGTTATAATCCTTCAATTTCTTTAATCTTCTTACCTGTAATCTCAGCAATTTCTTTGTTTGAATAGCCTTTTTTCTTCATATTTAGGATCAGGTTATCAAATTCATTTTCCTTTTGCTGAATTTCGCTATCCTTTTTCTGGAGTTCGTTATCCTTTTTCTGGAGTTCGCTATCCTTTTTCTGGATTATTGGAAGAAGTTTTTCTTCTACCTCGTTTTTTGCATCAAAAATTGCTGTGTCAATTTCCGATGTTCTTATTCGCTGTTCTTTTATGTAGGCATCGTAATTGTATTTGTCATCTCCCTCTAAATTATCAGTCCGCATTTTTTCTTTGGCTTCGGACAAGCCTTTGGCTTTAAAATCTTTTTTAATCTCACTGTTTTTTAAAAAATATATCCATTCGTCCAACGTGTTTTTTGCTATACCATCAAAATTGTTTACTTTTATTATATAGTATGTTGCAAATATATCCGACACCTCTTTAATGTTTTGATACTCTTCTTTTTGCTTGTTGCTTAATTGAAGCTTATCGTTTTTATGAATACCGGTAAATTCTGTTTTACCTTTATAAATATAATCATCGCCTTGCCCCAATTCGAAATATACAATGTTTATCGAAAACACCTTTTTTATTTTATCGCTCTTGTCTCCTTCGTTAATATGTTCGGTTGTAAGTTTTGCTTGTCCGTAATTCATCCGATGAAAATAATCGTGTTCTCTATTGTTTTGAACTTCAACAAGCATTAATTCATCTTTTGTACTTTTTACAAGAATGTCAACACGATTGAATTTATCGTCCTCGCGCAGTTTATTAGTTTCGCTGTCTAAGATTTCAAGGATTTTTATGTCTTGCAATAATAATTCAGACAGAAAACCTTCTAAAATCCCAAAATTAGATTTTTGTCGTAACAAGCGTTTCATTGCCCAATCGAAGCGAATATGTTTTCCCATAATTATAACTTCTTTACTTTTAGCAAAGTTAATGCTTTATTACAACTTAATAAATAATAGTACATTTTTTATGGGCGCAAAGTATAGCACAGCAAAAGCTACAAACAAAAATCAAAATGTGGATTATGCAACCTGCACGGGCTTTGTAAGCAGCAACAAGCAATCGTCAAATTTTCGCAAAAGTAAATCAACCACAAGCACAAATCCACACCGGCTGGCGCGGATTTGCAATCCGTGACCCACCCACAATGGTGCGCGATTACATCATGTACCTTTCCCGGTATATTACAAACCACGCGATGCAATCGCGCGGGAGCGGGGGAACGTTTGGCAATATGGCATGAAGCGGATTGCGAGTGATTCTGTATCAATCCAAGATAAAGTTGGGACGGGCTAAAACCGCTCCAATTAAGCACTTTACCGTTTTTTGCTATATTGCGTGTTGGCGGTTCGTTATTTTTCTGTCATCGAATTTTCTCCTAAATCAGTCAAAATTTTATTGAGCAATTTCCTCGAAAAATATCTGCCGATAGAAATCCATTTTTCGAATATTGGTTTTAACTCTACAATCAATCCTTTTTGCTTTGCTTTTATCAACAATCCAATTGAACCGATACAATTTACATCAAGTGATTCTGCCACTATTCGTGCTTTATTATCATCAATCAGTAAATAATCTGCTTGCAACTCCTCATATAGGATTACAGATTCTGATTCTCCATAATCCATGAACATTGACAGGTGATTTCTTGATTTAATTTTAATTACCCGCCCTTTTAGGTCGTTCAAAATCTTGTTACTAAATTCGGGGTTTTCATAATTCTGTAATTCTTCCCAAACTGCTTGAGCAATATAAAAATCCCCAAATACTTTTTCAATCAATCCGATATGCTCAATATGTCCAAGAGAAATCAATGCTCCTGTGTCAGCAATAACTAGTTTCATCGGCTATAAATCTTTTAATTTATCCACATCTGACATAATTTGCTCAATATTCAATTCAGAAACAGGGATTTTATTTTTAGCCAAAGATTTTTCAAATTCAAATCGAGACAAGCCTGATAATTGAATTGCCTTTCCCAAAGTCAATTTACCTTCCTGAAACAACATCATAGCTATTGCAACTTGAAAATGATACTTTAATTCTAATTCTGTCTCATTCAGTGTAATCAACATATCAGATGGAATGTCGACAGGTATTGTGATATTTTTCATATCTGCTTTTTTTTCAAAGATACATGCTTTTGTTTAAATTTTTATCTTTCAATGCAATTTTGTTGACACATTGCGATTAATGACCGCCAACAAAATAATAAACACACTAAGATCAACATCATGTTTTCAATTATTAAGTATGATAGAGAGTGCTATGGACAATGATGACCTTTTTGCCTCATCCATCTATTGAGATTTTTGCCCTACGGGCAATTATAAATACCTGTTACAATTATTCTCCCGACAAACTGCAACCCGAAACTCAACCACATTTTCACCATCCGGTTAAACTTTTTGATTAAAACATTTGGTAAATAAAAAAACATCCATACTTTTGTACTGACCATTTGGTTAAACTATTTGATTTGATTTTATGGATAATACTGAAACAAGAATTAAAAATGCTGCCCGCAATGTGTTTATTGCAAAAGGAATGGAGGGTGCCAGAATGCAGGAAATAGCCAACGAGGCAGGCATAAACAAAGCTCTGCTCCACTACTATTTCCGGTCGAAACAAAAATTATTCGATGCCATTTTCGAAGAGGCCTTCCGGCAATTTATCCCCGCTATGGACGAAACCATGGAATCGGGGAAAAGCCCACAGGAAATTGTTACTTTTTTTATCGAAGCATATTTCGGAGTTTTAGAGAAAAACCCATTTTTGCCACAATTTGTATTAAGCGAGCTAAACCGCGACCCTTCGCGACTTGCCACATACATGGCCGATAAATTAGGATTATCTGTTTTAGTCGGAAAAGTTTTCGAACTTTTTAATAAAGAAGGCTATAACATAAAAAATCCGCAGCAGTTTATGGTATCTATTATCAGCATGATAATTTTCCCTTTTGTGGCAAGGCCTATTCTTCACCATATAGTTTTTCAGGGAAATCAGGAAATGATAGATGATTTTTATGCTGAAAGGAAAAAGCATGTAATCGATTCTGCTTTGCAACTTTTATCGGCATCACAAAACGAAGCTTAAAAACTAAGTATATGAAAACACAAATTGTATTTTTCCTGATTCTTTTTCTGAGCTTTGGATTGATTGCCCAGGAAGAGATCGAATTGTTTGAGCTTTACAAACAGGCTCGACAAAACCATCCTCTAAAAAAACAATCCGAACTATTTCAGGAACAAAATAAATTGAACCAATCGGTGCTAAAGAAAAACTTCTATCCTCAATTAGATTTAAACGGACAGATAACATATCAGTCTGATGTTACCGAAATAGATATCCCTGTGCCGGGTATTGCCTTGCCCGAAATAAAAAAAGATCAGTATAAGATGAATATCGATGCCAGGCAATTAATATATGATGGAGGTATCAACAAATCGGCACAAAAACTCGAAGACATTAAATTGCTTGCCCAAATTACGGGAGTGGAAGTGGAACTTTATAAATTGTACGATCAATTGACCAATACTTTTTTTGGGATATTGTTGATTGATGAAAATACAAAGGCTCTATTGGAAAATACAAGAGAGTTGGACAAACGAATTGAAACTGCCGAAGCAGCAGTTAAAAACGGTGTACTGACCCGAAATAACCTTGATAAATTAAAAGCCGGAAAACTCAGGATCGAGGAAAAGCAAATCGAATTGAAATACAAACGAAGGGCTTTGTTCAAAACCCTTTCGCAACTTACCGGAAAGGATTATCACGAAGAAATAATACTAAAATTGCCCGAAGAAACCAATTTTGTACTTTTGGGATTTGAAAGGCCGGAGCATAAATTATTCGAGAATCAGAAAGAATTATATGCCGAACAAATCGAACTTCAGAAAAAAACAAGACACCCAAAAGTTTTTGGCTTTGGACAGGCAGGATACGGACGGCCGGGCTATAATATGTTTGCCGAAGGTTTCGACGATTATTATATGATTGGCATGAAACTGAGCTGGAATATTTACGATTGGAACCAAAGCCGTGAGCGCAGAAATGTGCTGGAAATTGAACAGGAAATCATCAACAATAGAAAGGAAGCTTTTGATTTGAGCCTGAATATTGCAATAGAAAATTATTTGACCGGGCTTGAAAAAATCAATGCCTTGATGCTAAACGAAACAAAGATTTTAAAAATGCAAGGGGAAATCTTAAAACGTACATCAGCGGAATTGGACAACGGAACAATTACAACGGCTGATTATCTCGGTGATCTAAATGCACATTCACAGGCAGCAATCAGGCTTAATAGTTTTCAGATTGAAAAACTAAAAACACAAATTGAATTACAAATACTTTCAGGAGGGGTTTCCGGTCTTCAGTAGGCAGTCTTCAGTCCTCAGTCTTCAGTCAGCAG
>JAYENH010000143.1:0-4714 GCA_034721995.1 Bacteroidota bacterium | reverse complement strand
CCCAGGTCGATATAGCAATTATACGGGTATGCAGAAGTGTTATATGGTGTCGACCATGTAGTTTCAGGTTCTCCTCCCATTCCCATAAATGGATCGCCTGCAAGGCTTTGCTCATCGACATAAGCATTTACCCCCCCGTAACCCGATTCATCGACAATCATTGTTGAATCAAGAAATATTTTTGTTATTGCCCCTGCAACGACAGGGAATCCGTTTCCATCGTTTACAATAACAAATACAGGACGTTCGCTCACATTAATACTAACTGTTGAATTGCTGATTGTAAGATTTGTTTCTACACCATCGATATCGTTTACCTGCATTTCGATTAACATTGCCTGGGTTTCGTTTGCTACTAATTGCAAGGAATAGTTTGGCACTGTGGTTTGATTGCTTGTCGGACACCAAACTGCATAAACCGCTTGCGTTCCTGTTTGGTTTACAAATTTATATACATTCACATTGGCATTTCCCGAAGCAATTTCAGTATCGAAATAAAAACCTTTTAAACGATTTTTCATAGTGTATACATAATACCACGAAGGCTTTGGTGCCCATAAAGAATCCATTGGTGCGGTTAATCCCGATGTTCTGTAATTAGTTGATGAATTTACATCCACATCGCGCAGCATATACATTTGTGCCCTATCAACTTTTGCGGAAGCTAATGCAAGGTACGAACGAATAATCCATTGAGCCTGCACTTCCTCCTGATCGAAAGTCCCGATAACAGGGGCGCGTTGGTCGGAGCTTTCGTGGGTATCGTAACCAAATTCCGAAATCCAAACCTCGACACCGGGCAAATATTTATTCCGGTAATCGACAAATTCCTGCATGCGTTCTTTCAGGCCATCGGCTTCGGGCGAAATGCCAACATCTCCCGAATACTGACCGCCACCATCGTTGCAATAATGGTGTACGTTAATTACATCCCAGGGGAAATCGCCATTTCGATAATTATCGCTCCATAGCTTTAAGGCCCTTATATAATCTAACTTCGGATTTGCAATTCCACCCATTACCAATTTTGCATTTGGGTCGGCATTTTTCAAACCAAGGGTCGCTCCCATTGTGCCTAAATGTCCATCGCAATCGGCACTCGACATAGCGGCATATTCATAAGGCAGGAAAAATGCCCCACGTCCTTTCCACCATTTATCCTGCTCGTTCCAGTTTTCGTAATAATTTAGTTTATCAAGCCCTGATATTGGTTGAATTCCGGGATCTACTTTTAAAAGATTTGTAGCCACCTGATTGCTACCATATCGAGCAGCATACTGAAATAAGTGATCGGCATGTTCGATATATGATGCGGGTGCAAGTGGATCGTCGTTTTCGCTTATTGGCTTATTGTATAATTTTGAATAATCACCTCCGATCATCCAAACTGTATTATCCTGTATTGCCGGGCTGCAACTAATCCCCATGTTTTTCATATTGGTGTAATAATTATCGAAATCCCATCCTGTACTTGATGAGTACCAGGCATTTTCGTTGTTCGGATACCCCGGGTAATTTGGGTCATTATTTCCCTCTACCCACATCCATTTATGATATTCCCTGACCGAACCACATGCGGCCATTCTTCCCAGGGGATCGTTAACAAAAGCATTTACTCCTATCAAATCTTCCATTTGTGCAGTTGGGTATATTGTCGCTGTTGGTTCTGATCCTAAATCGGCCATTGCCGAACCATAAACAACAATCTCTGAAAAACGTGAATATTTGTTATGTAAAGTAATACGGATATATCTGCTTTGTTGATTTACTGTATGATTGTTCCATGATCCGGAATTTAAAAGGCTGTCGGTAATTGATGATGTCCAATCGAATGGCCCTCCAAACGAAATAGTTACAGGTCCGGGAATTGTATCGCTGGCATCATCTTCGTCATCATACAAATATATTTCTGATATGTTATACATGGCCCCCAAATCTATCATTGCGCTTCCCGGATAAAACCAATCGGAACAATCCATATCCCAAAGGTTTTCGACAAAGCCTCCCTCATTGTTGGCAGGATCGCCGGCTTGTATTTGCTCATCGGTTAAAAATGTGGCATCGCCTTGTACACACTCGTTTAAAATCATATCAGCCGACAAAAACACTTTCTGGATTGGTCCGCCAATCTCAATTTCTGTTTCGCCAAAAGCTACATTAGAGAGTTCCGATTTATTCTGAAAATCATCATAAGTATAAAAAGCAAAATAGTATGGAGTTCTTGAATTTAAGCCATCGACAACAATATTTTGACTTGTCCCACCATCTTCGGGATAAATTGAGCTTGCAACCTGAATAGCCTGCCCGAAGTTTTCGTTAGTTATTGGTTCGTGGCTGTAACGCATATCGTAAAACAACACCTGCCCGGTAAATCCATCATCGCCCGGAGCTGTCCAATTTAATGTAAGAGAGCTTGTAGTACCGTCAGATACAATAAGGTCGGTAACTGTTGCCGGCGGAATAGAATCAATTACATTCTGGTAATAATCGTATCCGTAAACCACAATTTCCGAAACATTTGAGGTTGGGGCCGATCTGCCACAACGAAGATAGCGGGCAGTAGCCGAGACATTGTGCTGATTCCATGTCAGATATCCTGTTAAGCCATCCGAAATAAGTGGTGTCCAGTTAGCTTGAGAGCCAAAATCGATTGTAAACTCACCTGATGAATTTACATCGCGCAAAAATATTTTTGTTATATCAATTGGCTTTCCCATATCAATTACCGCATAACAGGGATAGGGAATGGAACTGCTAAAGCCTGTACTCCATTTCATTGTCGGGTTGCCTCCTGCACTATTTGCAGGATCGCCGGCCAGTACTTGTTCGTCGACCAACAAAGTTGCATCGCCCTCGTTTGATAAATTAGTAAGCATGTTTGGATCCAAATAAATTTTCGATTCGACAGGAGGAATTCCATCATCATAAGCAAACAATACAACTTCGTTGAAATTTGCCTGAGAGGAACTTATTGTAAACCGAATGTACCTTGCAAAAATATCAAGATTATGTAGTTTCCAGTTTTGATATGTATTTAATTCTTCAATAAATAAAAAATTCCAGTTCCCCGGCTGGCCATATTCTACAATAACATCGGCAACTCCATTGTCATCGAACATATACAATTTTGTTAGGTGATGTACCGAACCAAGATCGATGTAAGAGCTTAGCGGATAGTAGGACGAACTAATAGACGGTGTCCAATCGGTAACAGGTTCGTAAGACGAGTTGGCCGGATTGCCACACATTAATTGCTCATCGACCATATTAATTGCATCACCGTATCCACTTTCGTCAACTACCATCAATGGTTCGAGCACCATTCTGTATTCACCTGTAGATTGCGATTGCAATGTAGTAAATTCAAGAACATTAGACAATTCGCTGCATGATATTGCTGCGCCACCATATAAATTAGGATTACTATTAGGGATATCGCCAACTACTTTAAGGGCAAGATAATATGTAGAGCCTGAACATAAATTCGGAAGAATTGCAGTTTGAACAGTTCCGGCAACACCCGGGATAATAGATATTGGAAACTGTGCATTAAAGTAAAAATTAACATCTGTTATTTCTACAGTACTATACCTTAAATCGTATCCTGTTAAATTACCAATCAATGTATCAAAATCGACATCTGTCCAGCTAAGATAAGCCGTGTTTTCGGAAACCGAATCTGTATAAAAATCAGTAATAGACGGTGGCGGGGCAGTTATGCTATTGGCATATATTACTACTTCGGAAAAATATGCCCCTGCTCCTGTTTGTGTAAAACGAATATACTGGGTGCTGCATGATACAAAATGCTCTTTCCATTTTTTATATCTATCCAATGGTTCGGTAAAAAGATAATGCCAATCGCCAGGCTCGCCATATTCTACAATAAGGTCCTGAATGTTATTATAATCGAAAAGATAAATTCGCGAAAGATCGGCAACACTGCCCAAATCTATATATGCACTGGCCGGAAACATTGAAGTAGAATAGCCGACTTTCCACTTATTCGAAGGTTTCCCTCCATTTCCATTAATCGGATCGCCTGCAAGGGTTTGTTCATCCACCATACGTGTTGCATCGCCGTACCCCGATTCGTTTGTAACCATCGAAGTATTTAAGTCAATTTTTATTTCCTGTCCGTAGCTATGGGCCATGCCCATAAAAAGCAAAAGACTGACAATTATTGACAGTCTGTACAATCTTAAAAGTATATTATTCTTCATATTTTTTGTTTTTGCATTATCATTTTTTTTTCTGATAGGATTTTTTAATTTATCTGAATCCGGCTGGATAAAGCATAATCCTGACCTACAAGGCTTACAAAGTATGTTCCGGTTGTTAAGTATGAAAGGTCGGCCTGGGCAATTGAGCTAAAAGAATCGTCGATGTATGAATCGTAAACTTCCCTGCCCGATACATCGCGAACAATTATTTTTCCGTTGAAACTTTCGGGCAATTCAACATTGACAACATCAACAACCGGATTCGGATAAACTATAAGTTCAGGTAAGATGTTGGTTAGTTCGGGGGCTTGTGCATTATCATTGTAAACTGTAAAATTCAAATTTTTCACCATAATTTCGCCGGTATATTCTTGTCCGGGATTTACGTATATAATAAGGTAAGGTTTTGATGTAACTTCGAAATTTGATATAGCTGATGAAAAATCAAATTCTAATTCCTGATATTCGCCATTTCCGGTTATCTTACGGCT
>JAYENH010000142.1:0-4750 GCA_034721995.1 Bacteroidota bacterium | reverse complement strand
TTTATCAATTACAACAGTCCACCCAATACTCCAAATAGCCTTGAATAATTCCATATTTTCCGTAATTAGATAAATTCACTTACACTTTCCTCACCCACAATTTATCTACACAATTTCCAAGAAGTTCAGTAATGGTTCTTTTCAAAATTGGATGCAGGAATAGGGGAGCAATCTCGCTTAGGGGAAGTAAAACAAAACGCCTGTCCTGTATATGTTGATGTGGGACAATTAATTTTTCGGTTTTTATTATTTCCCAATTGAAAAACAAAATGTCGATATCGATTATCCTTGCTTCATACCCCTGTTTTGTTTTTACCCTGCCAAGTATTTTTTCTATTTCCTGGCATTTTTGCAACAAATCGTTCGACGAAAAAACAGTACTGACATTTATTACCTGGTTAAGGAAAGTAGTTTCGTGGCTGAAGCCCCAGGGTTCCGATTCGTAAATCGAACTTTCAATTTCGATATGCCCGATAGATTCTTTAATCAAGCTCAATGCAAAATTCAAGTTCGCCTTTCGATCGCCCAAATTTGTTCCTAATTGTAAATATGCATTATTCATAAGCCACGAATGTAACATTTCTCTGATTTATTTCGTCTGAGGTCAGTATTTTTTATAGAAATCAGAAAGAATATTGAATACTAAAATTACTTTTGTAGCAAACATAAAATTATAAACTCTAAAATTTAAAGATCATGAAAGACTTTTTTAAGTTTCTATTTTCCAGTTTAATTGGTACTATCCTGGCATTAATAATTGCATTTTTCCTGTTGTTTGGAATTGTTGCAGTGCTAATACCCAAACAAGAGATGGTAAAACCAAAACCCAATTCAGTACTTAAAATTACCTTAGACCAGCAGGTTTTTGACAGGACTGCGGCAAATCCTTTCGAGAATTTCAATTTCGAGGATTTTGATATGGACATTCCACTTGGCCTAAACGATATTCTGAAAAATCTGGAAAAAGCAAAAGATGACAAAAACATAAAAGGTATATATCTTGAGCTTGACATAATTAATGCAGGCTTTGCAAGTGTAGAAGAAATCCGCGATGCGTTGATCGATTTCAAAGAATCGGGGAAATTCATAATTGCTTATGGCGATTATTTTTCGCAATCGGCTTACTATTTAGCAACAGCAGCCGATAAAATTTTTATGAATCCAGAAGGAAACATCGACTATCGTGGCCTGCGTACCGAACTAATGTTTTTTAAAGGCACTTTAAATAAGTTGGGAATTGAGCCGGAAATTATTCGTGGTACAGGAAATCAATTTAAAAGTGCTGTTGAGCCTTTTATGTATGATAAAATGAGCGATGCAAACCGCCTGCAAACCGAAACATTCCTGAATTCGATGTGGGATCATGTTGTAAAAGGCATTGGCGAGCAAAGGGATATAAGTGTTGCCGAACTCAATAAACTGGCAGATGAAATGACTATCAGTAATACCGATGCAGCAATTGAGCATAATTTTATTGATGGCTCGAAGTATGTTGACGAAGTTTATTCGGAATTAAAAGAGCTTTGCGGAATTGAAGAGAAGAAAGACCTGGAGTTTATGAGCATGACAAAATACAAGAAAGCTCCCCGTACCCGGCACGAATTTAAAGGTTTGCCAAAAGAGAAACTTGCTATTATTTATGCTACCGGCGAAATAAAAATGGGCAAAGGCGATGAGAAATCAATAGGTTCGGTAACTATTTCAAAAGCAATTAGAGAAGCACGAAAAGACACGTCGGTAAAAGCAATTGTGCTAAGGGTAAATTCGCCCGGAGGAAGTGCGCTGGCATCCGAAATTATTTTACATGAAATGATTCTTGCACGGCAGGAAAAACCGGTTGTTGTTTCAATGGGCGATTTGGCTGCATCGGGCGGATATTATATTGCCTGCCTTGCCGATACAATTGTAGCAAGCGAAAATACACTTACCGGTTCGATTGGGGTATTTGGATTGCTTTTCAATATTGAAAATTTCCTGAATGATAATCTGGGAATAACTGTCGATAGGGTTACCACAAACGATCACTCCGACCTGGGTTCGGCAACTCGCAAAATGACACCTGATGAAAAAGCTGTAATACAAAAGCAAGTAGATGAAATTTATAAAACCTTTATCAACCATGTTGCAAAAGGCAGAAACCTAAGTACCGAAAATGTCGACAATATTGGGCAGGGTCGCGTATGGAGTGGTGCAAACGCTATGGAAAATGGACTAATTGATGTATATGGCGGCCTCGGAAAAGCAATAGAAATTGCCGAAGAAATGGCAGGACTCGATCATTACAAAACTATTGAGCTGCCCAAACAAAAAAATATTGAGCAGATAATTGGCGAAATAACTGGTAGTGTAAAAGCAAATGTCCTTGAACACGAGCTTGGCGAAAATTTACGCTACTATCAATACATGAAAAAAGTTTTAAAACAAAAGGGGATACAAGCAAGGATGCCTTTTGAGTATCAAATTTATTAAAACTACTTAGTGCCTGCAATTAAAGAAGAAACATACAGGAAATACTATAATGGTAAACTTTATTACCTTTTAAACTAATGTAAATAAGGTAATAAAGTTTATTTGTATCTCGTTCTTTTGACTATTCAATATTGAAAAATGAATATAGTTCTTTTCGGAATTAATATTTGATAAAGATGTTTATTTGTATTTAATTTACAGTGGAATATAGAGCATTTTTCAATATCATAAATAAGCATGAAATTAATACTGGCAATTAATCCCGGCTCAACATCAACAAAAATAGCTATTTTCGAAGGCTCACTTCAAATATTTGTTACCGAAATTAAGCATACCATAGAGGAACTAAAACCCTTTCAAAAAATTACAGACCAAAGAGAATACAGAAGAAACTTAATCATTAAGGAAATAAACAGTGCAAGCATCCACGAAGACAGCATACTTGCCGTAATGGGGCGTGGTGGCCTGATAAAACCAGTTCCGAGTGGGGTCATCGAAGTAAACGATGCACTTATACACGACCTAATAGACAGCCCTCTCGGTGAACATGCAAGCAATTTGGGAGGTTTAATTGCCCACGATATTGTAAAACTACTGAAAAATGCCAGAGCCTTTATTGTCGATCCGGTTGTGGTTGATGAGTTCGAACCATTGGCACGTATTGCCGGACATCCCTTATTCGAACGAAAATCTATATTTCACCCCCTAAACCAAAAAGCAGTAGCCAGGATGCACGCTAATACACATAACAAAAACTACGAAGACCTAAATTTGATTGTGGCTCACCTGGGAGGGGGAATTACAATTGGAGCACACAAAAAAGGCAAAGTTATAGATGTGAACAATGGCCTTGATGCCGAAGGCCCGATTACCCCGGAACGCTCTGGGACTTTGCCTTGTGGCGATCTGGTAGAACTATGTTTTAGTGGAAAATACAGCCATAGTGAAATTAAACAAATGCTTAAAGGCAAAGGAGGATATGTTGCTTATTTTGACACCAACAACGCATATAAGATTGAACAAATGGCCGAAGCAGGCGACGAAAAAGCATTACTTATCCAGGATGCTTTGGCCTATCAGGTGGCAAAATATATTGGGAGTATGGCTACGGTTTTAAAAGGCGATGTTAACGGGATTTTGCTCACAGGAGGAATGGCACACGGGAAACCCGTTGTCGATGCCATAACCGAAAGAGTAAAGCATATCTGCCCCGTTTTTGTTTACCCCGGCGAAGACGAAATGCACGCCCTTGCAATGAACGGGCTTCGGGTAATAAATGGCGAAACAGATATTATTGTTTATGAGTAATTCTAATGCCCCCTAATTCAGAATAGGCAAATATTTCAAATGCATTCCTTAATGGTAAACTCTATTTTATTTGTCCAATTTCTCAGAAAGACAATCTATAGATCGATTTATTCTGTGTCAATTTTCAAGTATTGAATTTATTAATCTGTGGCCTTTTCTTAAGTAGTGCCAGCAAGAAAACCCCTGTTCTCCGAAAATCTCCGATCTGTCTGCCCCTCCATTGCTTACAGGCAGAAGACAGGCCTTGCATTTTAATTATAAAAAGCTCCCTTATTATAATGAAAAAAGCAGATCATTAAAACGATCAAAATCAATTTTGGAAAATAATTCTGTCAAAACCTTGAACTCCGAACACAGAAACCCGCTAATTTGATTTCCTTCGTTCAGTTGCTTCCATTTTAATTAATCCGAGAATAAGCAATTTGGCAGAAGCATAATTTGTGGCAAAAGGGATATCGCTACTATTGCATGCAAACATCAGGTTTTTAATATCTTCGTGATGGTCATTAACTGAGGGATCCCTAAAAAAGATCACAATATCAACTTCTTTCCTGGCAATCATTTCCTCAATCTGATTATACCCACCAGATTCGCCCGGCGACAAGTGCTTAACATCTATACCATGTTTCTCAACATACTCAGCTGTTCGTCCCGTAGCCAACATGTTAACCCCAGGAATCCAGTCTTTATGTAAGTTAAGGAATTCTACCATTTTGGGTTTCATTTTATCGTGGGCAAGTATTGCTATATTTTTCATATTATTTCCATTTTTTAAATTAATAAACAAAAACTATTATTCGGCAAAATTAAACGATTTTCAGAATTATAAAAACATTCAATTTTACCAGCAGGGCAAACGCATGAATTAACTATTCTATAATAAATATAATAAAATAATTGTTTTTAATGAAATTTACTTCAAAATATTACATGTTGCAGAAATTCAATACATTAAGTAAATGTTTATAGCAAC
>JAYENH010000141.1:0-4753 GCA_034721995.1 Bacteroidota bacterium | reverse complement strand
CGGGCATGGCGGATACGGTAGTCACACAAAAGTTCGCTAAAACTGGTAGTGAAGTGTTCGTTGATTGCTCTTGAAAGATAGCTTCTGTTGGTATTTAGTTTTTTGCATGCTTCATCCAATGAAAAATCCTCCCATAAAAATGGTTTCTCCTCAATCAGGAATCTCTCGAATTGTGTACTCAGTTGATTGTGTTTTTTCCCGGTATTGTTTTCGTTGCTAACTTTTGGTTTGTCGAAATCTATCGCCACTTGTTTTTCCAGCTTTTTTTCGAGGCGCGAAGCTTTTAGGTTTTGATCGACCAGTGCCTTGTATGCCTGGTTGCGTTTTTGGAATAACCAGTATATTAAAACCAGCAAGACCAGCAAAACTATGATAATGCCCATGGTAGCCAGCAATATCGTATTTTTTTGTTTGATGGTCGACTCCTTTATTTGGTTCGACATCCGTAGTTCCTTGTTCTCGGCCTCTTTTTTCTTGGTTTCGTATTGGGTAGCCAGGTCGTAAATCTGGGCCTTAATATTTTTTCCGTGTAACAAAGACTGAAAGACTCGGGCAGATCTAAGATATTTATAAGCATTTGGGAAATTGCCAATCTGTGCGTATGCCGTAGTTATGCTTAAATAAAAACTCACAAAAGCACTCCGGTTATTTTCCATGTCTGTTTCGTCAATTGTTTTGAGCAATAAATCAATTGCTTCGGAATACTTTTTCATGCCAATATATATCTGGGCAATGTTGCTTACAGTCCTCATTGCTTGTGCCAGTTCTTCTTCTTTTAAAAAGTTAGTATGTGCTTTTTGTGCATAAGCCAAAGACAGTTCAAAGTTTTTCTTTCCCTTATAATAATATGCCAGCTCGTTTTGCGAAGTGGCGAGATGAAAAACAAAACCATGCTTTTTCGAAAGTTCTTCACATAGCTTCGAATATTTTAATACTGAATCACCCTGGTTTTTTATTTTCTTGAAATTATACTCGGCATAAAATGCAGCGAGGCGGTTCCATGCATAAGCTCGGTTTTTGAGACTCAGTCCAGGTTTCGTTAATAATCCTTCAACCAAATCTTTTCCTTTTTGGAAATCTTTAATTTTTCGGTAACACTCAGCCAAAGTGATACGGGCAAAGTCGGCTGAGTCGGAATTCGTAGCTACTGTTTCCAGATATTTCATCACTAAAGGGATTGCTAGTGTAGCCCTATTCTGCCCCAAATATCTTCTAGCTTTTTCCAGGATGGGTATATTTTTATCCGATAAAATCTCAGGATCCGAGATTGCCATGGTAAGCTGGTCAGTGTTGAACAAATCTTGGGCTTCAATCCTGATAAGGTTAAGTCTGGCTTTTTGGAAATTATCAAAGCTATATTCAGTGTCTAATGTTTGTAAAAGTTGTTCAAGCGAATCCTGTGAATGAATCAAAACCTGAAGTAGTTTTTGGTATTCGTCCTCGAAGTGGGCAGAGTCGATGGGCTGGGCAAAACTGAAACCATTTGCCAACACGAGCATTATTCCTAAAGCAAATATCCTGAAATTCAAAGCGAAACAATTAATAGTTAAAAAAATACAATGGAGGACAAAGCTATAAAATATTTTAGATGTTAATCTTTTAATGCAAACAGTTTAGTGCGATTTGTCAAACTGCTTATGCCGTTCATTCTGTGAGAATAATAAAAATATGGAACGAAAATCTGCACATCAGGTTTATGCGACAATTTAATTTACGATAGGTAAGGAGTCCTGACATTATACAAAGTAATGTTAAAGACAAGCTCTCATTCCTTACCTAACAACCTGTATCGCTTTATTTACAGTTCCACTACTTGTTGTTAGCCTGATGAAATAGTTGCCGATTCTAAATTTGCCAAGGTCGAGTTGTATTTCGTGCTGTCCTGCAGGGTATGTTTTATTGCTGATTACTTTCAGCTTTTTCCCGTTTACATCGAATAGCTCGATATTAGCTTTGCCGCTTTCGGGAAGAGTGAAGCTTATGTTCGTAACCTGCCTGAACGGGTTGGGGAAACACGATAATGAAAGAGCGTTTTCCGAAGCCCTGCCGATTTTCCCTACAATGGCTGTTTGGTTTTCACGGTAAAGGCTATCGCCTTGTTGCCAGTTTTCTACGAAAATCCTTTCTTCGCTACCGGTGCTATTTCTCCATAAATTAATAGTAAAAACTTCCTTTGTTAAAAGTCCGTCTTTTATAAACGAAAATTCATCCTTCCCCCACAAATTAAGGGCAAAATCGGAACCGGTAAAAACACCTGCCCCCGCTATATTCCCCTGTGTGTCGAAAACTGCTATCTCGTCGCCCGGATCGGGAATTCGTGCCCATGCCTTGTAAGGTATGCCGAGGGTCATGTTATTGCCCGTTGAAATTGGGGTGTGGTATTGCATTGTTTGAGCTAAACTTATTCCGGTTTTGCTTAATGCTGCATTATTGGCCGGATAGATATATGATGCGCTGCTTTGCATTTTAAGCTGATAACCTTTGCCCGGCACAAGATTGCCAATTTGATTTATAAACGTTCCCGGTGAAATTTGCCAGTAAACCAGGCCATATTCATCTTTTACAATAAGTATCAGGTTTTCGATTGGGCTTAGCAAATCGTCGATTGCTGCCGGCGACTTGCGCAAATATCCTAAGAAATTATAACCCTGTTGCAACTGGATGGGGGTAATTTCGGGAACAACCGCCGAACCAATTACTGACAGTACTGCCTCGTTCGAAATATTATATTGATAAGAATAGCCAACCGAGTGGTTGCCAATTCCGTTGTACACAACAATAAACTTGTTGGTGAATACATTACCATTTACATCTTTAACTATTACAACATTTGAAACAACGAGTTGGGCAAACAACTCATCGAAAGAAGCAGTTGTGTTTATATAGGTAGAAAAAATTCCCCAGCCCGGCGAGCGTAATGGAATATCCTGAACCTCGGCAATGCAAATCGAATCGACATCTTCGCAGGAATATTCGCTAACGGTTAAGGCATAGGTTCCATAACCGGGATCGAACAAAACAGGATATGCCGTGCCATTGCTCCAGAGATAAGAATCGAATACTCCCGGCGACAGGAATATTGTATCGGGCTGCATAGTGAAAATAGTATCGGCAGGAAACTGAATCTGAGGGTTGGAAACAAAAACATTTAAAGTATCAACATCATGGCAACCATTAGTATTTGTAACAGTTAAGAAATAATTGCCTGTTTTTGACGAATCGACATTTATGATTTCGTTAAACTGATTTGACGAGCTCCAGCCAGCCGGCCCTGCCCAATCGAAAAAGGCATTCACATTTTGGTCGATAGCTTTTATTTCAATTCTGTAATCCTCGGTTTCGCCCATGGGGTAAAAAATGCAGGGTGAATTCGAATCAACAGATTTATTGATAACCCGCATCAGGGTATTGCCCAACACAGCATTGGCGGGTACTTGTAAATCGAAATTGAATATTATATTTCCGATACCCGTCCCCAGGCTTATGGTTTCGTTTATATCGCCGAGGTCGCCATCACGGTTCCAGTCAATAAAAACGAAAGTGTAATGATTCGAAGGATATTGACTTGTGATTTCAACCGACAGGGAATAAATAGTATCAGCATAAAGCGTATTTAATTTTATTGAAGTAAAATCGGAATATTTCGAATACGAGCTTAACCATTCTGTTCCATCAAGCCTTACATTCGAAATGTATTGATCGGAATTAGAAACAGCCTCCGATGGGCAATAGCCTGAAGGTATTTCGCAATTCGCCAAACAACACAGTTCTTTTGGCAGGGCATTCAGGATTAAGGATTCGCCATAGCAAACCGGAACATCTCCCTGAATTGATGCTTCGGGCAAATCATACTGCGAAATATCAATACTTTGCACACAAACACCGGTGTTTCCTGAAACATCTTCGGCGGTCCACAAAACATCTGTTTGGCCAAGGGGATAAATGTCGCTTGCATCAACAGTAAAATTGTAATTATTGCTGAACGAGAAATTGCAGGCATCGGTAACCTGTGGTGATGCAATAGTTACAGATGTATCATCGCCACAAATTGACAAAGCAATATTGCCGGGGCAATTTATTACCGGATCAATTGTATCAAGTACAGTAACATTTGCCTCACAAGCCGAAGTATTATTATTGTTATCGGTTAGCATTAGGCTGATTTGATTTTGCCCTACATTGTTACAATCGAAATCGGTTTTACTCAGGACCATGCCGGCAATACCACAATCATCCCACGAGTTGTTTCCAATTTCTGATGCAGTAAGATTTGCATTGCCAAAATTATTGAGATAAAGTGTAGTATCAATACAAATTGCCGTTGGCTGAATTGTTTCGGAAATTACTTCGATATAATTATATGTAAGCGTACATGCCGGCGAAATTTGCACATTCATAATCCAGTTTCCTGTTGATGAATTACAGTTTGTTGATATTTCGGCATCTAAATTCAAATCGGAATTGACAACTACAGAGTTTGCATTAATGGTTTTTACTCCCTGGTTCATCCATACCGTGGCAGACGTGCTTGTAAAGTTTGTGTTTTCTCCCGTAATCGAAAAAGTCTTAGTTTGTTTAGTAAATATCTGATCAGGCGTAATAGCTGATATTTGCGCAATATTAACTGAGATTGTATCAGAATCTTCGCAGCCATTGATATCAGAAACAGTTACAGAATATTCACCGGCAAGCGAAACATTTATAGTTTGTGTGCTTTCTCCTGATGACCAATTGTAAGAATTAAAAACTCCTG
>JAYENH010000140.1:0-4775 GCA_034721995.1 Bacteroidota bacterium | reverse complement strand
TAGGCTTCTTTTTTTTAGCAGTATTTTTCGCTTTCTTTTCCATACAAGCATAATGATGAATTGCACGGCAAAAATATTTTGACATTAGCATGTCTCAAAATATTTCAGGTAGCCAAAAAGTTTCAGTGAGGGTTTCAAAAAGTCACAAAGTTTATAATTTGCAGGAAATCAGTCTTCAGTAGGCAGTCTTCAGTCAACATTCGGCAATTTTCAATTATTGGCTTCAATTTGATAATGTTTACAAGGTTTTGTCAGGCATGAGCAAAGTTATTTAATATTGTTAAATATATTGAAGTGATATTTTGAAATTATGTCAGTAAAAATTCCTTCTAAGTCAGAAAGTCTGAATCTACTAAATGAGACAATCCCGGTTTATGAAAAAACTGGTGTAACTGGCTGATAATTTGGCCATAGGTCAGGAGTTATGAATCTAAATCAATCATAAATAATGTGTAACATTGGCTACCCATATAAAGCTGGACAACACTAATAATTAGCCGGATAGGAATCTCTTTACAGGCATTGGCAAATCTATGAAAACGTTTTATTGCCCAATCGAAGCGGATATGTATTCTTATGATGAGACCCCCATTGTTTTTATCAAAGTTATTGCTTTTTTATCTATTTTTACATCTTCTCAATACAAGTAAAACATTAGGAATGAAACGAAAACACTTACAAGTAATTAACACATTTATTTATGCTTTCTTAATTGGAATTTTGCTTACATCATGTAACAAAGAAGAAGGTTTTGGGGGAAATTCGCATATTAAAGGAAAACTTATCGAAAAGGTTTATAATGATGATTACAGCCTGTTGTTGTTTGAGCAAGCAGCAAAAAACGAAGAGGTGTTTATTGTTTTTGGCAACAATGAATATCTTGGTGATGATGTAAATACAAATTTTAATGGAAATTTCGAATTCAAATATTTGCATCCGGGCAATTATCAGGTTTTTTATTATTCCGACGATACCCTCTCGGCCTATGACGAAAACAAAGAGGTTATTCTTAATATTGAACTCGAAAAAAATGAAACAAACGATATTGGCGAATTATACATTATTAAATCAATTGATTACGACGAAGGAAATGCCATTATTCGAGGCCGGGTTTTTTTAATTAACTACTTAAACAGTACACAATGGCCCAACCTTATTGTTAAAGACACATCCCTTGCGCAGGAACAGGAAGTATACATTAGCTATGAAAACCATATTTATTATGACGACCGTATCCGTACACAATTCGATGGAACATTTGCTTTTACAAACCTGATTAAAGGACATTATAAGATTTTCCTTTATTCGGAAAATCCAACAGGGGCAACCGAAGATATTGTAATTTCAAAAGAAATTGATATTATTAACGAATTGGAAGATATTGATTTGGGAGATATTTATATTATGAAATTATAGTTTACATTTACTTTATAAATTTTTATTATGAGAAAACTAAGCTTATTTATTTTACTGGCAACATTTTCGTGTTTTACATTCGGACAAAAAAAAACACAGATTATTGAAAAAGGCATCAATAATGTAAAAACTTACGAACAACGCCTTAGTAAAGGCCTTGAGAAAAAATACATTATCAAAGAAGAATCTTATAACGAACAGGGTAAACTAATTGAGCTACGCAAAATAAAACGAAAAGGAGAAAACAAGAAATGGGAAAAATACAAATACGATAAGAATGGCAAACTTATCGAAGAAACTCATCTTGATGAAAAAGGAAAAGTAAAAAAAAGAATTGTAACAAAATATCGCAATGATTTAATTATTGAAAGAGATTTTTACAATTCGGATGACAAGATATACAAGAAAAAAACTTATGAGTATCAGTTCAATTAATAAACATATTGATACTTTTAGTGCAATCGGGCTTGATGAAATTGATAATCTGAGTTTCCAAAAAAGGCTTGATACTAAATATGTTTTCAATGTAGAAAAGCTCGAACTTTTTTTAGGTTTTCTGGACAAAAAACACAAAGTACTTCAGATTAAAAATATCCGCATTCAGGAATATGAAACAATATATTACGATACCCCGGAGCTTAAAATGTATTGCATGCACCATAATAGAGTTCGGAGCAGATTTAAGGTAAGGTCTCGGAAATATATTAATTCAAATAGTTTTTTTCTTGAAGTTAAGCAAAAGAATAACAAAGGTATAACCAGCAAAAAAAGGCTTGCCATTGATGCACTTCGTTTACGAAACGATGAACTACGCCATGCTGAATTTGTGGCTCAAAAAACGCCTTTTAAATTAGAAGGACTGATTCCTGTTATTAAAAACCGGTTTAAACGCTTAACATTGGTCAGGGAAGATATCCCTATGCGCATTACTATTGATTGGGATTTGCGGTTTACCCAAGCTGGTAGTGATAATGAAAAAAGCATGAACAACATTTGCATTGTTGAAGTGAAAAAGGAAAATGGAACTAAAAACCCCGAATTCGACAATGCAATTAAAAGCTGCAAAATATATCCGATGGGATTTAGCAAATATTGTTTTGGCGTATTATTATTGAATTCGACAGTAAAACAAAACTATTTTAAACCCCGGCTGCAGAGCTTACAAAAACTTAAATTAATTTAATTAAATCAGACAAAATGTACATTTTAGGTATAGAACTTTTCGACAAGGAGGATTTTTGGGAGTTGGTAATCCGCTTTTTTTTCAACATGTTTTTTATTTTCTTAATAGTCAAGTACCTTTATTATAATGCCACTCGCCGAAAAGACTACTTTTTTACTTATACAATAATTGCAACAGTTGTTTTTGCACTTTGCTTTTTGTTAGACAATGTAAAATTGCAATTGGGTTTTGCATTAGGTTTGTTTGCCATTTTTGGCATTATTCGATACCGCACGCAGCAAATCCCAATTAAGGAAATGACATATTTGTTTTTGGTTATAGGCATTTCTGTTATTAATGCTCTTGCCAATAATAAAATTTCGTATGCCGAATTGCTTTTTACAAACCTGGTTTTATTTCTGATTACATTTATTCTTGAAAAAACCTGGCATCTAAGACATGAATCGAGAAAAAACATCGAATACGAAAAAATTGAACTTATCAAGCCTGAAAACAGAAAATTGCTGATTGAAGATATTGAACAACGTACAGGACTTAAAATCAATCGCCTCGAAATTGGCAGGATAAACTTTTTACGCGATACTGCACGCATCAGGATTTATTATTACGAACCGAATTTCAGCATAAATACGACCAACGATTACGAACCTCAATCCGACAATGACGATTAAAAACAAAGGTATTGACCTGATATTTTTTATTTGCTGTTTGTTTATTTTAATATCTACAAATAGTATTTATAGTCAATCGAACGATGCTAAACTATGGACCGGAATAAAGCTTGAAAAGAAAATCAGTAAAAATTTTAATGGCTCATTCGAAATAGAACAACGATTTAACAACAATGCCTCAAATTCCGATCGACTACTTTTCGAACCCGAGATATCATATAAACTAAATAAAAAATGGTCGATTGAACTGAACTACCGGATTTGGGTAAAACTGTGGGGTGAAAAAAAATATGATTTGAACCAGCGAAGTAATATAAATTTGAGTTTCAAAAAGAAAATCAAGCCTTTCAAAATCAAAATTGCCAGTGGGCTACAATACGGAATACCCGACCTAAACCGTAACGATTATAACATTACCGAGAAATTTGTAAGCAGAAATAGTATCAGGATAAAATATGATATTTTTGGAAGTCGTTTTTCCCAGTTTACTAAGTACGAATTGTTTACAAACCTTAGCCGCTTCAACTTTATAAATTATCAGTGGCGCTTAACATTTGGAACAAGCATCTACTTAAACCCAATGTCCGAAATAAAACTTCATTATGCCTTAGAACATGAGTATAATCTTGATATCCCATTCGATGCACATATTTGGGCAATAACATACTGCTTTATGTTAAATTAGGGTTCAATGTTTAGCAAAAAGAATCGGGAATAAGGATTCAACTAACTAAACAACTATCAATTTACATAAACAAGCTTTTGCCCAATCAAGCTTTTAACCTTGAACCTTCTAACCTACCTAAAGAATCAACATAGCATCGCCATAGGTCCCAAAACGATATTTTTCTTTTATAGCCACATCATAGGCTTTGAATATAAAATCGTATCCGGCAAATGCGCTTACCATCATCAATAATGTTGTTTGTGGCAAATGAAAATTGGTTATCATTTTATTAGGTACACGTACCTTATAAGGAGGAAAAAGGAATTTATTGGTCCATCCGTCAAAAGGCTTTACCTCACCCAATGTTGATACCGAGCTTTCTAAAGTACGCATCACGGTTGTACCTACCGAACAAATATTTTGCTTGCTCTTTTTTGCTAAATTTATTCTATCCGCAGCATCTTCGGTAATAATTATTTGCTCCGAATCCATTTTGTGTTTGGTCAGGTCTTCGACTTCGACACCACGGAAATTACCAAGGCCAACATGCAGGGTTATTTCGGCAAAATCAATTCCTTTTATTTCCAAGCGTTTCATAAGCTCGCGACTAAAGTGCATTCCGGCAGTCGGGGCTGCTACTGCTCCTTCGTGTTTGGCATAAATAGTCTGGTATCTGTCCTTATCGTCTGGTGTAACTTCACGATCAATAAATTTTGGCAAAGGGGTTTCTCCTAAATTATATAAGGTTTTCTTAAATTCTTCGTAAGGACCATCGTAAAGAAAACGCAGTGTCCTTCCTCGCGAAGTAGTATTGTCGATTACTTCAGCAACCAAAAGT